>JAWBOR010000066.1:0-9664 GCA_038826015.1 Bathyarchaeia archaeon | reverse complement strand
GGTTGATATGTATCATCAGTATCGCCGAGGCGCAACGCACCACGTAAAAATGGCTCCCATGTCTCTCCTTTTTCTTGGAGGGCAAATGACTTTTCAATGAATCCGCTTTGCTTACACTGACTGCATACAAACCAACCGCTTGGGTCGGTGTGATTGTCAATAAGATCAACAATATTTCCTGCCCATGTTTGCCCCTTACACCCGGCATTATTGCATTGAATCAACCATCCCACTTTTTAACTCCTTTCTTATGCATCTTGAGCCTCGGTCGTTGGTTACTTACGGATTGGTGGCCAAAGCTCCCATTTATTGTATGTTTGCATGGGAGACATCTTCAAATTGTTGAATGCGCCACCCCAGCATTTTCCTTTTTTTGGTTTTGTTCAAATTTAGCGTACCCGCCAGACTCTGCGGATCTCATACCACCCCAAAGAGCGCCAGTAGCACAAACTTTAAACGATTTCGGTAGCTTATTCTCACCCATGATATCCTACTTTTTCTTCCTCAGATGTGTGATGCATAACGACTGAAATCAACGGTGGCTGTAAGCCATCCGCTGGAGTGCCTTGTTAGATTGTTCTTGAAGACATAATTTTTAAGAAAAAATCAACTGCACCTTTTACATCTTTATAGTAAGGATGTTTCTTCTTAGGTGACATTAAATTCATGTAAGCTGAATATTTCCAATCGTTATTCTCTCTTTCGTATAATTTATATCTAATACCATCTGAAACGATAAAAATTCTACACTCGGGAAACTGCTTGGCATATTGCTGAGCCTGACTGGGAGCATACAAAAGCCCATCACCTAATCTTTTTGATTCAATTAGTAATATCGGTTTGCTTTTTTTGGAGTAAGGGGAATCGAAAATTGAAACGTCAATATTGTTCCACTCAATCTTTATTTTTTGCTCAGCCCATCCAACTGATGTAAATAAAGGTACAATCAAAAAAGTTCTTATCTCGTGTTCTCCAACGTCTGCGCCATGCCAACTGTACCATTTGGCAATTCTTTTTAATTTCCAGATGGTACTAGCAATCAACTCTGAACTTGTAACTGGCAAACCGTATTCCATTATTGAATCGATCAATTCATCTACAGTTATTTCTTTTGTGGGATCTGGAATATCTTCTGATATTTGTTCTCTACCATCATTCCAAATATTTTGTGCTTCAACGATTGGATCTTGCCGGTTGACTGCAAAAAGTGTCCCTCTTCTTAAGCCGCTTATTATGGTCTTCTTATGAGGAATTTTCCATTTAATTTTTCGACAATGTTGCAAGTCCCACCCATCAACATCCCCAAAAGTCTCAGTATGGATGTAATCTGAAATTACTTCTCCAACTGCAATAATTTCCCATTCGTTGCCATGGGGTTTTTTAAGAATAACGAGATCCCCTTGCTTCATTTGCTCAGCAATCGTAGGAATAAAGGGACGGTATGTCCAGTGTTGTTGATTGAGATAGGTTTCTTTATTATCAAAATAGTTGCCTTCAGAACCGGGGCCAACAAGAATTACTCCAAATTGTAGAAAAATATCTGCATAGTCCCTTGAACCATCTCCAGCCGCTACTTGCCATATGGTCATAATTAAATCTCCAATTGCTTGTGTTGAATTTTATCACAATCTAACGATTGAACTCACAGGTGCGGCGGCAGTATCGCCACATCCTGTGGAGTGATTTGTTAAGCATTGATATTTTTGTTTTTATTCATAATGGTTTACAGAAGTGGCAGTTTTTTATTGGAAGCCCTGTTGATTCTGCATATGCTTTCGCATCCTCATAAGTCTCGTGATGTTCATAGCTCCCCTGCCCATACTTATGCCGACCTCCATGTTTTTTAATTTGGCTGCATCCATTACGGTGAATTGTAATATGTGGGTTGGCGATGTTCTTATAAGTAGTAAACCCCATTTTATCATCTCCCGGATTATTAATCCTCTTATTATTGACTCTCAATTTTTTGTTCATCACTATTCTCACATAATTATACTCATCAATCTTTTTAGCAACAATTGAATTTTGGGGGAGTTTCTCTACAATGCGATATTCTTCAATGATTTTCTGGATACCTTTTAGAAATATTACATAATATTCGCCACTTTCCCCATTCAAAATCCCAGGTATCAATTGCCTCTTTAGACGTTTTCTGATTGCAGTATCCCACATAACGAAGAGGGATGGGTTCAGTAAACTCAACGCTTTGCTTGCTCCAGTTTGACCAAATAGTTTTCTAAACTGGTCAAAAACACGCTTGATTACTTCCCATGCGCTCTCATCAGCAGTTCTAATGGAATATTTTTCGAGACATTTCAAATCATCTTTTGCATTACGTATCAGTTCGCCAACGTTTTGAAAATTTAGTTTTTTAGTTTCTTTGGCAGCAAAATTCCAAGTGTAGAGCAACAGTAGAATACCCTTTATGGTATTTGTATCCTCATACCATTCGCCGTCTGAAATGTTTTTGGCTTGGTTTATAAATTGAGTAGCCAGTTCGTAGCAGAATGCACGAGGTTCTGAAAGGAAATCCTGAGAAGGGTCATAAAATTCATTGTATAATTCGTCTTTCATATTTCATGCTTAACGGCTGGTCGCTCAGCCGCGCCGCCGAAGGCGGCGTCGGCTGAAGCGGCGGGTTAGCCTGCTTTTTTGATTGGCAAAACCTTTACCACCAATGACCGAAACTCTCCATACCTTTCAGAGCTTGGCCGAGAATAGTCTGACCACTGAAGATGATACTTTCCTTGCAACTCTAGCGGTTGCTCGCGGTTCTTCATTGTGCCTTCGGAAGCATTTGAACCCCAAGACAAAACACCTTCAAGCACTCTTCCATTGTGCAACATAAAACTTGCATCAACAGTATTCTGATTTGCTGGTGTTGTCCAGTAAGCACTGTCATTTGTCAGTAAAATGGCGTAGCCGATTACGCTTTGATAAGCAGTTGCAACTTGCTCTAGCCTTTGAATGTCCTTCACAAAGTCGTATCTACCAATGTCATGTGCGCTTTGGTCTTTCAGCCTGTACCGCTCACTCCCGACGTGAACGGATAAACCACGAGTTTTGTATTTCAGTTCAATTGCCAGAACAGTGTCTTGATAAGCAACCCAAATATCAATATAGAAAAATTGTTGCTTTACTTGAACGGGCAGTTCGAGCCGAATGAGTGCGGCGGGCAGCCCCTGATGAATTTCCCAAGCAAAGGCGTGTTGAAAATCCGCTTCGGAATGAAAGACCGGTCTTTGCTTTGCCAGAGCAGATAGCACTCTACCGATTTCTATCAAGGTTCACCTTCGATTTGGATGAAGCAGGCTAACGTCTGAACTCAGCGGTGGTTGTAAGCCATCAGCTGGAGTGATTTGTTAGTCTAGTTTTTATTGTATCCATATTCCTTGGTAAGAAGAACAGTTTTCCAGTGGGCTTCTCGACTCAAAACTTTTTCATCAGGCGTTGATTTGACCATGACCTCTAAGATAGAGAAGCGAAAATGCTCCCGAGCGTACTTTAGGTCCTTCTCGCTAATCAGTGCTACTAATTCGTCGTTCCAACCGTGCCCTGTTCCCATATAACAAGACCATCTTCCCCAGATTCCTGCATCACCGTACGCAGACCCCACATACTTCTTTCCATTGGATCTGTCAGCAATAAGATAGACACCTTTCACATTCTCGAGGGCTGCCTTCCAATCTGAACGATGTGCGCGGAACACAGCTTCAAGAGTTCCAAAATCATGACTAACGTTTTCAAAACCTGGGAAACTTTCTCCCGAGTATACTTCAGGAAATATCTCAGCTACCGTGAAGTCTTTCAGGTAGGATTCCAAGTTAAAGGCTCTCCCTCGCATTCCTTGATAACGATGAAAAGATATCAACAAACGACCTGTGTACTTCTCAAATTCTTCGATCGCTCTTAGTGTATACTTATCTTTACACCTTTCTAAAACTTCAAATATACCGCCAAATAACCAAGCATCTGGTTTTAAGTAGAATTGCATCAAGGAAAAGACGAAGGGTCTTGTCCAATCATTTTTTCTACCTCGCCACTCATTCCAAGTAAGCCAGTTAGCACGATCAGCCACAAACTCATCTAAAGGATGACACTCTCCATTCCAGCATGCCAAATGCAATTTATATTTTTCTGGTTTATTAATTCTAATAATGTCGTTGAGTTTAATTGTCATATTTACAAGCTAACATTCTTTTTTATACTACAATGTCAAATCTAAATCTACTCTACACAACAATAATGTATATGTCAAGATTTTTGAATAAAAAGCTTGACATAATTTGAAAAAATGCAATATAATTCATAAATTTCAAAAATTACTAAACTGTTATTTAATTATTGGCTTCCATTATATGATAGAAGATTTCAAATCTTATTTACTTAGAACAAAGCACATTAAAGAGAAATACATACCTTATTATATAAAATGGGTTTCAGAGTGTTATACTTTTTTGAATGAAAAAATCGGGAAAATATTAACCACAGATAAAAAGCAGGAATTTCTTAAATACCTTGGAAAAAACCACGAAGATTGGCAGGTAAAGCAGGCAGACTACGCATTAAGACTGTACCAGTTTTTCCTATCACAGGAAAAGAAAATCATAAAAGATTCTCTACCTGGTAAATCGGTTGAATGGAAAAGGTTAGAAGACGAAACTCGTAAAGCCCTTCGGCTGAGGCAGAGGTCTCTCAGTACAGAAAAAACTTACATTGGCTGGCTAAATAATTTCAGAGATTTTACAACGCAAAAGGCAATAGAGCTTCTTGAGGGGAAGGATGTGCAGGAGTTTTTAAGCTACCTGGCGGTTGAAAGAAGAGTCTCACCCTCCACCCAGAATCAGGCATTGAATGCTCTGGTTTTTATATATAAGCATGTTCTTGAAAAAGATATAGGAAATATATCAAATGCAGTAAGGGCAGGATATAAACGACGTCTCCCTGTTGTACTTACAGTTAAAGAAGTTGAACAGATTTTTGATAATATGTCAGGTCTGTATCGACTTATGGCAATGCTAATATATGGTTGTGGGCTTCGTTTGAATGAATGCATGAGTCTTCGTATAAAGGATGTGGACCTGGAACAAAATATTGTTATTGTGAGATCTGGAAAAGGAGACGAAGATAGAAGGACAGTTTTACCGGAGAGATTAAAAGATGAATTAATCCATCATATTACTTCGGTAAGACAATTGTATGATAAGGACCGCACGGAGAATATCAACGGCGTTGCCCTGCCGGGAGCTCTTGAAAGGAAATATCCAAATGCTGGAAAGGAGTGGGGATGGTTCTGGCTATTTCCTTCGAAATCCCTTTCTATTGATCCACGCACTCGTATTATAAGACGGCATCATATTCACCCAGCTGCTCTGCAGAGAGCATTTAAGGCGTCTGTAAATAAAACTGGCATTACAAAGCAGGCTTCGGTTCATTCCTTGAGGCATAGTTTTGCCACACATTTGCTGGAAAAGGGTTACGATATCAGGACAATTCAGGAATTACTCGGTCACAAGCAGCTTCACACCACTATGATATACACACACGTGGCAAAAAAGAACATTCTTGGAGTTCGAAGCCCACTGGACGGATAATCCTAGACGATTCAAGTAACTAGTAACTAAAAGCTGAACACCGTATTGATTCCGAAGGAATCAATGGGGTCGTACTCCCCCGTTGTCTCATTGTACTTAAATGTTCGCTTGTAGTTAACAGCCATGGCTATGCCAGGTGCAAGTTCGTAGAAGATATTTGTCTGAAGAAGCGTGTTCTCGTCAAAAGGTTCGCTGAAGACATTCTCAAGGTTTGCATTTCGATTATATGAAAAGTCACCATAAACCTTCGGAACAAGCCCCTTATCCAGATTTACATAGGCGCTTCCCTTGTTGACCTTCTCTTCACCAACCCCTGTTGTTGTTGTATAATTTTCATAGCCTAGTCCAAACTCAAGCTTTTTGAAAAGCGTCATACCTCCTTTTAGTAACCACCCTGCAGAGGTTGTATTCTCATAGCTGGGGTCCTTCTGTGCTTTGATAAGTGCAAGAAGCTCCTGAGGATAGAGAAGCCTTCGGTTTGCCCACAATGGATTGATAAGACCTGGCTCGTAGTAATTCATGATGAACCTGTACTCAAAACGATAGGTGAACATCTTGGTTATGTTCCCCATTACACCAACACCTGTTCCAAGACCCTTAACAAACTGGATAAAACCCTCTTTAACATCCTCGGGAAGCGATGGTTCAAGCTCAGGATAGATGTACCCGAGCTTTGCTGCATCGGCATAGAGCTTAATACTGAACAGATCGAGTTTGATAATTGGAAGCTCGGCATCAGCGCCCAGTATTATTATACGCGGGAGTTGATCTTCACTATCGGTTGTGGAAGGCCATGCCTCACTTTCGGGCTTTGGTCTATCATGAACACCTGTCACTCCAAATGCAAGTGGAATGCTTCGACCCATCGGTCTCACGTAAGCACGAGCTCCAAAGAGCTGGAAGTTTGAGAAATCAGCGACCATGGTTTCAATCCCACCACGCTCTGCATCGATGTTGAGCTGCATACCGAGGGTAAGCACCTCCGGGAAGTACAGCATGTTAGAGTAGTTGTCCACAATAAATCCGTGACCGAGGAAGAAATTATCTATGCTTCCTATCTTGAAGTAAAGCGGATCTCCCAGCTGACCCCACCTTATATAGTAGAACTTGATGATAAAATCATGGAGTCCATCGAGAAAACTGGTGAAGTCCCATTCATCATGGTTTTCCCAGTCCTTAAAACCAAAAATTCCAACATCCGGGGAGAAGATTGCAGGAAGATAAAGACCAAGGCCAAGCTTTCCAATTGTGATTTCTGGTGTGAAAATCCAGCGAGCATACACATTATCCCCTATTGTTATTGTTCCCACATAAGCATTGAGCTTTAGAAACTTCTCAAGCCAGCTCTCCTTCTCAGGTTTCTTCTCTGGTTTGGCTGCAACCTCTTCTCTTTCAGGTGCCTCCTTTACCTCCTCAGCCACTTTCTTTGTGAACTTTTCAAGCTCCTGTTCCCATTCCTTAAGCATCTCGGGTGGGATGTCAGCTACTGGTTCCGCAAGCCCATCCGGATGTACGGTTGTAAATTGCCCTGCATTTACTACGAGAGGTTCAAACGCACCTATTAAACTTTCAAGATACACCGAATCACTGAACACGAGTACCTGAGATTTTAACCCATCAAAGAAAACGCCAAAGCTCGTCCCACGGATACCAGCAAGCGATGTTCCCGAGGAAACCTCGAACTTGGAATCGGTTGTTGTGAGCTTTTCAACCTTCGCCCTAACTTTACCAAAAACAAGCTTGAACTTTCCGGTTTTCTTTCCGGTTTCTGCCTCATAGCTTACGGATTCAATCTGAAACACTGAACCACTGGATATCTTTATCGTACTCCCATCATAAAGTGTTATCTCGCAGAGAGCATTCTTGCCAGTTCGGACTATTGTACCATGAGGAAGCTCCATGTCTAGTTCGGCAAGCTTGTAATCCTCTTTCTGATTATCAGGCGTGGTATCAACATCAACGCTACCAACAAGAAATGTGATATATGCAAGTTTTCCAACAGGAGCTTCCTGTGCATAGATAATCCCTGTTGAAAGCAATATTAAAAGAGCTATTAAAACAAATATGTGCTTTTTCATTACCTTGCCCTCCAGGTACTGAAGAAAAATCTTTTTGCTGCCAAAGTCTTTGCTTTGGTATTCATTTACATTTGACACAATTACTCTATTATTACAATATACCTCATATATTCTTCCTTAAATGGATACATCTACATATATCCCATAAACGCAATGATCAGAATGAAAACTGTGTTTCAACAAAGGTCTGGCTCGTTGATTTACCAGATGGTGTAAAGGTTCTCTGCTGTATGAACACGATCTTCGCAAACGTGGTTACTTTGTAAGCAACAACGAGCTTGATCAGGCTGTCTTTCGTTGAAAAGAAGTCCTTAAAACTGTCTATATCCTTCTTGTCATATGAGTATGATACATCAAACTTTGGGATTGCGTTTTCAACGGTCATGACCCCGGTTTGAATTCTAGGGCCGTATGGATCGTTGAAACCGTCTTCCCAGTAGAAGTAGAAATTTATGAAATTGAAGAGGCTCATGTCGGTGCCAACAAGATAACCAATGTAGAATTCAGTAATAGCATCCAGGCTGTCATACTTAAACGGCCTCTCCCTTTCATAGTACTGATCGAAATATCCGTAGACAAAATGCTTACCAAAGAATCTCAACTGAGCGATAAGATCAAACCAGCCATAAGTGAAAGTTGAGCCCAGCATAGCCCCACTCCCCTTCCCTCCGATAGAAGCCCAATCTGCATATGTTATTAGAGACATAGCCCCTCGCTCCAGAAGTGGCAGTTCGGTGTCGACCCCGAAGGTTGTGATACTATCACTGGCCGGGTTATCACCCGGATGATCTTCAAGCGGGTTCTCCTGAGGATCAGCATCAATAACAAAGGAAGCACCAACCTTCAACTTGCTCAGAAGAGGTGACGGTATGTTCATAAGAGGACGTGCATAAACCCTCAGGCCTATGATGTCCCAGTCAAGAACATCATCAACAACAGATTCAAATCCGAGGAGAGGAAAGTCAAATACCTTTCCATCGATGTCAAGATTCAGCCCGAGCTGATGCACCTGAGGATAAAAAAGGGTGTTGGTGAATCTATACATTAAAAGACCATGACCCAGGGTGTAACTATCAAATGCCCCTATCCTTCCATAGATTGGATCACCCTTGTGTCCATACCTCACATAGTAAATCTTATATAGATAGTCTGAGAATTTGGTCCAGGTATCTGCCTTACCGTCCTTGTTCAGATCACGGAGCTTGAAGTCGCCATCGAACTCGAATGTCAGATCAAGCCCAACACCCCATTTCCCGTAGGAAAACTCAGGCAGGAAACTGAATTTTTGAAATGCTATCTGATTCCCATCGATGTCTTCATAACTTGAAAGTCCTATGTTGAAATTCATGTTAAAACCGAATTTAGGTTTTTCCTTTTCAGCCGAAGGGGCTGTTTCTCCTTCTTCTGATTGTGCGTAGACAATCCCCCCAATCAAAACTAGAACAAAAATCATACAAATCAACCACTTTTTATCCATGAAATCCTCCCATCTTTTTCCCATCACAAGGTCAGGATTTAATAAAGATTTCTATATTGAACTTAAAAAAGATTTGTCACTCTTAATTAAACTTTAGCAGGAAAAATAATTATTTATTTTATATTAAAAGTCAAATATTTATAGAATTCAAATTAAAAACCTATAATAAAAAAATTATTGCAAATAAATGTATTATTTTGCTTTTTATAAAAACTAAAGTCCATTATAACACACACTTATACCCATTTCAAATTAAAAAACTACCTTGACCGAGGTCCCGAACTCAAAACCCATGGATGGTAGTATATTGCCTTCAATAGACTCGGGAAAAACCCTCTCCTCAACCCCTCCAATGGCTTTTAATGATAGGCTGAATTCAACCTTCTCAGATACCTGATAATCGGAGGTGTGTTCTAATGTTACCCTCAAAGGTAGATTGGTAAAGGTTCCTGCCCTTTCCCTCTCAGTAAAACGATACGAGTTTTCGATCTTGATGCTCTCGGTATTCCTTACCT
>JAWBOR010000065.1:8063-9762 GCA_038826015.1 Bathyarchaeia archaeon | reverse complement strand
GGCTACTAGACTGGGAAAGTTAACAACATCCGAAAAGGACAATCTTGTCACGGTTAAACAAAGGGTTACATCTCCATATCTCGCAATTATATTAATTTATTAACCAGAATACGTGTCTTGCCTTAACAAGAATGCTTCGTGGACGCTTGCCCTTGATAACACATAATGGATTACAAAAGAAGTAGATACACACAAACAGCAACTAACAGTATTCCGCTAATCAACTCCCAGCCTAAGGCTAATAGCGCGTTTCAGTTATAACTTGACCTTTTAGCAGTGAGTTCTTTAGAAGCTTCTTTTACTATTTGTTTTACCATATTTTCGACTTGTTTTTCTAAGGGTTCAGGACTATGTTCTTTTAAGATTTTTTGTTTAGTTTCCATCGCTTTTGTTAAGAGATCTTTTGAGTTTTTGGAAAGCCAACCATCCCATGTATCCCTATTGAGTAATCTTGGAAACCATTGTTCACTTTTCATATGCTTCAGCGTATGTCTGGTTCCAGTGAAGCTTCCGGTCTCTAATCTATCTTTTATAAGGTCGAATCCAAGCGTTTCTTCGTTAACATCAAATCCGTTTATTACTCTTTTAACGTAGCCAGCTATCTCGTTATCTATGATTAATTGTTCAATCGAAGCCCCTTGATCAGCGCCTGCTATGCCTAGATGCCCAAACATTTCTGCACCCGCTAATGCAGATATAAGCATTGAAGCCCCCTTTTCCAAACCAGCTTGAGCATCTGGAATATTTGAATCCGTTAGCCCCGTATTTACGTGGACGGAGAAACCGTAATATCTTCCGATCTGGGTCATCGCAACAGCCATTATAGCTTGCTCTGGTGAACCGAAAGAGATGTTTAGATTCCTCATGTCCGCTATGTGAGGTATGCCGCCATATTCCACAGCGGTGCCTGGAGAAAGAATTTGAGCTATTGTTATGCCTGCGAGTATCTCAGCATTCTCTAATGCGAGGGTGCCTGCCAATGTTATTGGTCCTGTTAGACCTGCCATGACCATGGGTCCGAAGGATGCGGGTAAGCCTTTTTGGCAGAAAAGTCTCAGTATTTCCAAAGATTCGTATCTAAACTTTAATGGGCTCACGGGCTCACAAAAATACCATATCATAGGCTTCTTTCTATGTTCTTCTTCTCCACCTGCGAGTACTTCGAACATCTTTAGAACGTAAGGTGCTTCTTCTGGATTTTCAATCCATGAAAAGACAATTTTGGAGCTATTCTTAATAAGTTCAGAATACACATAGATGCACCGTCCTAAAGAGGGAATTTCCTGTGGATTAGCCATGGATCCAACAATATTTATGTTTTCAAGCGCATCGCCTACGAGAATAGCTTCATGTAAATCCTTTTTTGTCGCTTTCCTTTTCTCTTTACGGACAGGATCAACTATATCCGTTTGCCCCGCACTTGAGAGAAAACGAAAGTTCCCCCGACCTACTTCTAGACTGTATTTTGGGTTCCTGGCATAAAGAGTATATTTTTTCTTGCTTTTTCTGACAGCTTCTTTAACTATATCCTCGCTAAACAATAAACGCTTATTTTTCTCTTCAACTCCGTTTTTCTTTAATTCACTACCAATCTCAGCATGGTCTATAAAAATTCCAAGTTCTGACAATATTCTTAATGATGCATCATGAATCATTTCGATTTCAGATTTATCCAAGTATTCCAGATTCCATGATCCCA
>JAWBOR010000065.1:0-8053 GCA_038826015.1 Bathyarchaeia archaeon | reverse complement strand
GTTGAGGTATAACTTTTTCAGCAAGTAGTTTCATACAGGCAATAGTGTTCCGCTGAGGTACTATGTGAAAAACGAAATGCTGTACTCCGGCCTCAAGGAATTTCTCAATTTGTTGAATTGCCATATCAGGCGAGCCATGCACACCCCAGTCTAGTCTAGAATCAATATCCACATCGGGCTGTTCCTCGCCCGCTGCAATAAGCCGCTTAGAAGTTTTTATAGCTTCTTCAGCGTTAAGTGACACGTTCGTAACTGGGAAGTAGCCTAATTCAATCTCTTCTAGGTTTCTGCCTCTTTCTTCCGCATAAGTTTTCAGCAAGCTTATCTTTTTTTGTAAATCTTGGGCGGATAACGCTGCGGGAAGCCATCCATCGCCTAGTTCGGCAACAACCTTAATAATTCTTGCCGATTCACCGCCAAACCAAATGGGCGGATGTGGTTTCTGAACTGGTTTAGGATTGCTGATTGCATTTTCAACCTTGAAATATTTTCCAGAATAAGTCACCGTTGGCTCTGTCCAAAGTTTTTTTATGATTTCAACCCCCTCACGTGCTCTTTGCATTCTTTCTTTGTATTCTTCCCATGGAAAATTATATGCCTTGAATTCTAATTTATGATAACCTGCGCCTGCGCCAAATATTAGACGGCCTTTAGAAATGATGTCTACTGTAGTTGCAAGTTTTGCCAAAACTGCTGGATTATAAGCAGGTAGAGGCGAAACGCATGTGCCAAGTCTTACCCTTTTTGTCAGGGCAGCGAGAGCCGCCAAGACAGGCCAAGCCTGCAAAATATCAAAAGTTGGCTTAATATCAAAAAGTTTGTAACTTCTTTCCGTAGGAATGAAATGATCTATGGACCAAATTGAATCAAATCCGAATTTTTCAGCTGCTATTGCGGTTTTCATGCAAAACTCAAATGAACTACTCATCGTCGGTAATACAATACCAAACTTAATTTTGTTATTTGACATTGATTATTCAGCCTTTGATCAAGCACAACTTACTTGAATTGTGGTAAATATGGTTTATTGACCTCTAACAATTCGTCTAAGGTTTTTTCCGCGGCGTCTATATCTTTGACAATAGGGTCTATAAGCAACGCTTGAAGCGCTAGATCCTTGTCGCCCGTGACGGCGGCTTCGATGCACAGGTCTTGAACAGCGACTTGAATGTTACACATGCTGGCAATTCCTTTAGGCAACGGGCCCATACTTAACCCGTGAATTCCACTTCGACTTACCATAGCTGGGATCTCAACTATGGCATCATTAGGAAGATTGCTAATGCAACCGTTATTGGGAATATTAACGGCCAATTCAAGTTGGTTCCGATTTTCCAAAATATCAACTATTATGCCAAATGAAGCCTCGCGAGATTTTGTGGATAACAAGTCACCTAATGGTTCCTGTCCATTTATGATTCTATGAATCCTTTGTTCTCTTTTGACACCAAATTCTTTCACGAAGTTCATCCAATTTAGACCGCGAAGACGATCGTCCGTTCGATCCCAGCCATAAGGCACATATTCCCCAATGTGATTATCGCCTGGTGAAGGAAACAGCCCAAACGCTTTGAACATATCTTGCGTAAGATTCGCCATGTTATAATCCAACCAGTGTGTAGGCCATGAGCCAAGTTTATACTTAGGCAACTTTTCCCGCAACAAGGGGTACGCATCTTCTCCAGTGTCTTTAAACCGTATATCTTTAATCCAAGTGAAATGATTCAGCCCACAGGCTTTCACATCAAGATCTTCCGGCTTCACATTCAGAACCTTTGATATATACTCTCTGGTTTCAAGTATTCCATGGCAAAGACCTATAGCTTTAACTTTGGTGTATCGATTAATCGCCAGAACCAACCGATTCTCTGGGTTTGTGAAATTGATTACCAAAGCATTGGGACATAAGTCTTCGACATCCCTGCAAATATCTAACAATATAGGAACGTTTCGACATGTATGAAAGAATCCACCTGGACCCCCACATTCACCAATAACTTGTCGAATTCCATACTTCCACGGAATCTCAAAGTCTTTTTTCCATAGAGGATATCTTTCAACAGCGATAGATATAATAATGAATTCTGCTCCAGGAAGCGCTTCTTTTCGGTTCGTGTTTACTTCTATGTCTATCTTTGCGCCTGATTCTTTCACCATTATATCCGCTAGTTTTTTCATTAATTTCAATTTCTTCTCATCCACGTCAACCAATGCTAGAGTACTACCTTCTATTTCCGACGTTTGCACAGCGTCTCTCAGCATGTTTTGGCCGAATTCAGCGCTTCCAGCTCCTATCAAAACAATTTTTGTCTTCGACACACGGGACCCTTCAATAGTTTAACGCAAATCATCAATATAAGACTTATAAAACAGGTTTATACGTTTCCTAAAGAAAAAACTTCTTTCTCTAATATTAACGGGATGTGAATGACTATAAATAATGTCGAAGAAGCTGGAACTTAGCATAGTGTCCACACATAGACTGAATCTGCTTATTCAGATTTAACAGTTACATTACGGACGATTATTAACGCATGCACATTTGCCTAAGTGCCAGCTAAATAATAGCTGAAAATATACATCCAACTGTGTTGTAAATCTATAAACGGTTTAAAACCCCGAGGGCTAAAAGTCGATTCTGAGCCTGCTATGTTAAGTTTATATTACTGAACCCAAGACACATTATGAAAATATTCTAGAACGCGACAAAGCAGACTGTGAGATCCTTAATGTAAGTGGAGAATAAAAACAAAAGTTATTCATATAGGGCCTTTCAGTCAAATAGAAGCCCACGAGCCTATTTGAAGGTCACAAAATTTCTATCTTAAATTTTTGATATTAGCTATATGTTTCGAAAAAGTCTGAAAGCGACTTTTGTTTCTGACTTGTGTTTTTATTTTTTTGCACATCTTTGATTTCTCCATTATTTTCTTGCGGTCTATCTTTTTCGTTTTCTGGAAAGATTACGATTTGACCGTAGACACCGTCGTAGCCTGGGATTACTTTTATTTTTTCTTCTCTGACGCGGATTATAGCTTCAGCAATCTTCGGATCAGCAATTTTAGCCATATCCTCAAACCGAGCATCTATGAGGACTGTGTATTCATCGCCAAATCTGGAGACAAGACTATTGTAAACATTCCAAACCTTCTGGACACCTGGAAAAGTAACACCAAAAACGGTGGAGATGATCTCTGAAAGAGGCAACAAGCGTAAATAGCCAGGAACCCCTGCTGGTCGGAAATTAGGTGGGCGATCTGCTAATTCCTCTACACGTTGTTCAACGCCTTCGGTTAATTTTCTGTGGCAGACTGGGCATTGGTTTCCAAGTTTCAGGGCTTCCGCTGGCGGAAGTGAGATTCCGCAGGTTCTATGTCCTGTCCAATGGTACTTCCCATAGGATGGATCGGTTTCAACCGTGAATTTGAAACGGTTAGGATCTTTTTTTCGAATGGCGTCAACTATCTCGTTATAGGTGAATCTTTCTAGGTCTAAGACATTGGCCTCTCGTCCTATTCGCCAAGGCCAACTTGAATGTGAATCACTGTTCGAAACAAGAGTGAATCTGTCCAAAGCGCTTAGACGCCAATTCATCGGAGGATCAGAAGATAAACCCGTTTCAATTGCATGAATGTGCTTCGTCATATCTTGATAGCAGTCTTCAACTCTGTCGAAGCCGCTGAAGGCGCCGAAGAGGCTGAACCAAGGTGTCCACGCATGTGCTGGAAAAACTACATTGTCAGAAGAGACTTCCATCACCTCCTCTACCAGCTGAGGGGCAGACATATCTAATGTTGGTCTGCCATCAATCCTCAAGTCGCCGTGATGGGCTAATCTATCATTGATTTGTTCAGCTGTTTCTAAGCTGGGTGTTAAGATGACGTGATGAATCTTCTTTGAATCGCCTTCAAAAGTGAATATTGTTGAGACCTCGCTTGTTATCATAAATCTCACAGATGAATCAGACATCCCTGCAGGCTTATATAAGCCATCTTCAGAAGTCTCAACCAGTTTTTCTTTTAGCTCACTGAACCATTTCGGATGCGTGAAGTCTCCTGCTCCGACAAGGTTTAACCCTTTAAGCTTGGCGAAACTGTTAATCTCAGCTATGTTCATGTTGGTGCTTGTGGCACGGCTGTACTTGCTATGTATGTGAAAATCTGCGATTATTCTGAATTAAATCACATCCTTAATTATTCTTAGTCAATGGCTGAGAGAAATATTTCTCATTAAAAAACGAATAAAATGATCTAACTTTAAAGCTTTCCTTTTGAAGATGCTTTTTATGTTACACAATGCAAAGACTTTATTTATGCGAAAATCATCCTTAAATTGGGGGATGATCTTGCCGTCCCAGTCTGATTTGCCTGATGATGACTAAAACGGCAGACCCCAATTTTCAAAAAACCTATTAAGGCTTTGGAGTATTCTTTGCCCTTTCTTCCAGCGGGAACACTTTCTCCCAGTCGACTTTGAACATGAGTACCACAATGACGATCAGCAGAATAGTTGTAGCTATGATTGTCCAGAGACCGCCATCTCCGCCGAAGATGCTTTCAATAAAACCAATGGACAAATATCCACTGAAAGATAAAATTAAACTCATAAGCAATTTACCTAAGAGACACGGCAAAAAAGCCTTAAGAAAACTGTAATGCATGATGCCGAGTGGTATGAAAAGAAGATCGTCTGGAAGAGGCAACAAGGCGAAAAGAAAAATCGTGACAGCTCCGTAACGGCTGAAAATTTTCAGAATATAGTTCATTTTACGTTTTCTTTCCTCGCTTACAGCGGCTCTTCCACAATAACCTAAGATGTAACCGAAAAATTCTCCTACAGCTGACCCTGTACCTGCTGAAATTGTGAGTAATAAAGGATCAAATTTTTTGCTCATACCCATGAAGAAGATGATTAGAGTATAGGGTATTGGAATTATTATCGAGGAGGCTCCGATAACGCTGACAAAAAAGAGACCGAGATAACCATATTGCATGGCGATGTCATTCAACCATTTGTTGAATTGTTCAAGCCATTCCCAGACTTGCTGAAACTCGAAAGTGAATTGCAACACGGAACCTCTCTTCAAACAACCTCTTTTCGGTTTAACCACTTTAAATATCTTCCATCTAAAAAACATTCTTTTATGTGAAGAAATCTTAAATTCACGCAAATCCATAGTTATTGTGGATAGAAATAAAATGGCATTGAGAAGTCTAGACGAATTCTTTGGGACCACGAAAACAAAAAATGCGGAGATTAAGGAGACAAACTCGCCTCAACTTCTTTCCGTATCCGCTGAATCCCAAGGAAAAGAAAAACAAAACGACGAGGAAGTACTAATTCCTAAAAATTTGTCTCCTTCCTATTTTGTTTCCGCAACATATGATGGAGAAAAACGTTTAGCATGTATAAAACTTTACGAACCTGTTTCACAGCGCATCTACCTTTGGTATGACACAACTGGACATAAACCATATTGTTTCACAAACATTTCGCCTGGGGAACTTGAAAAGGTTGAACGTGTAATTAGCCACCCTGGTTTTGACCATTTCGAAACCATCGAAAAATATGACGCTCTTAGCGATCGGAAGATAACAGTGACTAAAATCGTAGCTAAGGATCCACTAGCAATTGGCGGGCGTCCGCAGGGTTGCATAAGAGATATCATACCGGAAGATTATCCGCAGATTTTCGGAACCGAAAAAGAAGTGAAAGTCTGGGAAGCCGCCATCAAATATTATCAATGCTACATTTACGACCGAGATTTATCTCCTGGAATGATTTATAAAATTGAAGACGGCGAGCTGGTTCCGGTCATTTATGAAGAATCCGAGAAAGCAGTTAAAAAGATAATTGAGATGCATTTCAAAGACGAATCAAAAGACTTTATGCCTCACCTTGAATCTTGGACAAGACTTATGGAGTATCCAGCTCCAAAAATAAGACGGGTCGCCCTAGATATTGAAGTGTATTCCCCTGTTGCAACACGTGTTCCAGATCCCGAAGAGGCGGCTCATCCAGTCATTTGTGTGTCTCTGGTGGGATCAGATGACAAGAAGAGGGTCCTGCTTTTAAAAAGGGAGAAAATTGAAGAAGACTTGAATCTACCGTCAGATGTAATAGTCGAATTCTACAATTCAGAGAAAGAGCTTTTATCCTCTGTTTTTAGGGTGCTTGATGATTACCCCTTTGTCATAACCTTTAACGGAGACGACTTCGATCTCAGATATATTTTCCACAGAGCAGAAAACATAGGTTTCAACAGAAAAGAGATCCCCATAGAACTGGGCAGAAAAGTTTGTTTACTGAGATATGGGGTTCACATAGATCTTTACAAGTTTTTCTTCAATAGGTCTATTCAAATTTATGCTTTCTCTCAGAAATATCGCAATGTGACTTTGGACGAAGTTTGTAAAGCCTTACTGGGAAA
Source organism: Bathyarchaeia archaeon (assembly GCA_038826015.1). GTDB lineage: Archaea > Thermoproteota > Bathyarchaeia > Bathyarchaeales > DTEX01 > JAWBOR01. The sequence continues at coordinate 1,623 of JAWBOR010000065.1, read as the reverse complement.
AAGTAAATTGGAGATCTCCAAACCATTAGCGGAACTGTCTTATTCCGAACTTGCCCAATATTGCCTAAACGATGCGGAGATTACGCTTGGTCTAACCTCGTATAATGATGAACTTGTTATGAAACTTCTCATAGTCTTAACGAGGATAAGCCGCATGCCCATGGAAGATATAAGCCGACAAGGCGTATCAAGGTGGATCAGGAGTTTTATGCAGTATGAACACCGTAAAAGAGGCATGTTGATCCCCAATGGAGAAGATATTATCGCAGCAAAGGGAACAACAGCGACAACATCTATTATAAAAGGAAAAAAATATATGGGCGCCATAGTTGTTAGACCGATTCCTGGCGTCCACTTCAACCTTGCAGTGATGGACTTTCAAAGCCTGTATCCCTCAATAATCAAGGTTCACAATTTGGGTTATCAAACTGTCCGATGTATACATGAAGACTGCCGGGACAATAAGGTTCTCGGAACCCCTCATTGGATATGCAAAAAATATAGAGCTCTGGAAAGCGCGCTCATAGGCTCATTACGAGACTTAAGAGTAAGATGGTATAAACCGAAAGCTAGGGATCCGTCGCTTCCTAAAGAGCAACGAAACTGGTACAATGTTATCCAAAACGCTTTGAAAGTAATCCTTAACGCATCTTATGGCGTCTTCGGAGCTGAAACTTTCGACCTTTACTGTCCTCCTGCTGCTGAAGCTACTGCAGCTATTGGAAGAAATGTTATAAATCGGACAATAAACGAGGCCCAGAAACTTGGAATCCAAGTTGTATACGGCGACACAGACAGTCTCTTCTTAAAGAATCCGTCTCCAGAACAGGTTAAGACTTTATCTGAGTGGGCTGAGAAAAATCTTGGGATGGAGCTTGAAGTAGACAAGTATTATCGTTACGCCGTTTTAAGCTCTAGAAAGAAGAATTATTTAGGCGTTTTTACTGATGGAAGCGTCGACGTGAAGGGGCTCACGGGCAAAAAAAGACATATACCTTTTTTCATAAAAAAATATTTCGATGAGATGGAAGATCGACTCAGCCAAGTTAAGAACCCATCTGACTTCGAGTTAGCCAAGAAAGACATTGCCCAGATCGTGCATGAATGTTATATGAAGCTTAAACATCGCGAATGGGGCGACCTCAACGAATTAGCCTTCGAAGTTGTTCTCGGCAAGATTCCCAAAGCCTATAATAAGACTACGCCGCAACACGTGAAAGCTGCCTTCCTTCTACAAGAAAAGGGTGTAGATTTAAAAGCTGGAGACACTATCCGTTTCGTGAAAGTTTTGAAAGACCCTCATGTTAAACCGGTTCAATTAGCCACAAACAAAGAGATAGATGTGGACAAATACATTGCCTATCTGCGTTCAACATTCGACCAGGTGCTTGACGCTTTAGGACTAGAATTTGACGAGATCATAGGGTTAACTAGGCTAGAGCAATTCATGTGAAGGTTTTTGGTTCTTACGTTGCTTTTTTAATCTTCTGTCAAGACCTTTAGTCCACGTGATTTTAAAGGTTCAATAACGTGAGGGCGTTTTAAAGCATTAAGCAGCACGTATCCTATCACTGCGACGACGATTAAAGAGCTAATTGAAAGGCTTAAAACAAAAGCGCTCCA
>JAWBOR010000064.1:0-9867 GCA_038826015.1 Bathyarchaeia archaeon | reverse complement strand
CGATAGAGAGTCGGATATACTCTACATAAAATTCAAAGACGCCAAAATAGTAGATACGAGAATGTTAAGCGAAGATGCTTACATAGACCTTGACAAGGACGGAAACCTTGTTGGCATAGAAATATGGAAGGCATCCCAAAACGCCATACTCCCAATATCAAAAGACATAGCTGAAAAACTAAAGCTAATATTAGAAAGCCCAGCCTAAAGCCGATATTCCTTCACTCACTTTTTAATAGAATTTCATTTGATTGAGGTGCTTATATATTATTTCAATTTTATGAAACATTTGAAAACTAAAATTATATTCTTGATTACCGCAAATGAGTTCTTTGGGAGCAAACCATCAAATCTTAGGGTTTCATTGTGTCTTTCTCAATTTGGGTGGTTTACGCATAAGCCTTATGTATTACATTGTATTCTCTATATTCTGGGATAACGTGTGACGGAGAAAAGCGCCGTGGTTACTGTTCGCTTGTCAAAGCGTGATTTGGAAAGGGTTGAAGCCTTAAGAGTTATTGAGGATGTTGACCGTTCAACGCTTATCAAGGAGTTTATTGAAGATGGATTGCGCAGAAGAGTTGTTGACCTTTATCGGAAGGGCAAGGTGACGGCTGGGCGGGCAGCTGAAATCTTGGGAGTTTCTTTGCGGGAGTTTCTTGAAATTTTGGAGCGGGAAGGCGTTCCAGTAAACTGGGATTCTGAGGGCATACGTGAATATTTGAAGGCTAAGTATGGAGATTAAGCCCTTTGCCAGCCGTTGTTTCTGATGCTGGTCCGCTCATCCATTTAGCCCAAATAAACAAGCTATACCTTGTCAAGAAGCTTTTCAAACAGGTAATAATTACCTCAAATGTGAAGAGAGAAGCCTATGACGAAGGCGTTAGGCTTGGTCACTCCGATGCCAGGATAATTGGAAAAGCCATAGAAGAAGGATGGATTAAGGTTGAAGAATTTCCAAAACGTTTAGCTAAGGCTTCTAAAAGGCTGGCTATGGATGAAAACATATCGCTGGCGGATGCAGAGACACTTCTGTTGGCAAGAGCGAAAAGCGCAGAAGTTTTGGTTGATGAGAAGGCTCTTTCGAATCTTGCAAGGATGTTTGGGCTTAAAACTTGGAACACTTGGACTGTACTTTTGGAAAGCCTAAGCAAGGGCTATATTGAAGTTTCCGACATAGAATCAGCCATAAAAGAGTTGGGCGAAAAAAGACATAAACTAAAGAAAGAACAAGCTTTGGAAATCCTTGAAGCTGCCAGAAAAATAGTTCGCAAACGAGAAAATTTGAAAGGTCTTATGAATTTCTAATACGAATTGAAAACGTGAAGAAACTTTTAATCAAACTTTTTCTTTCTCCCCAACTCACCTACACCCACTACCCAACCACACCATCATACGCTACGCTTCTGCCTCTTGTGGATTAAAGAGGCCCACAAATCGGGTATAGTTGTTTGCGATAGGTGTTCTTTGGCAACTTCAAGCATAAAGTCTTCATCTTCAATGGTCGGGTCATCCATGTTGTAGCCTTCCCAATACTGCACAATATGGATTAATTCATGTATAAAGGTAATCAACGTAAGCTCTTTAGTGCGCAACCGCTTAAAGCTAAGTTTTATTTCACCTGTTTCGTAGGAGGAGCCCCACTTTTTTAACTCCTTGATCTTACCAAGCTGTATCTCGATTTCTAAGCCATATCCATATGGAGTTTGTTTAAACTCAGAAAGCACAGGGTCCATCCAGCGAATAGCGTTAATACACCGTTGAAGACATCTACTCCAACTCCTAGTGTTATATTTTTCAATTAAGTCTTTTATGAACACACCTAAAGTAGATTCAAATTCATCGTTGTTAACTTCTAGAATCTCAAGGCAAAAATACTTATCTGTTCTAAACATTTGACTTTCATAATTAAATTCGTAGGGCTTAAGAATCAAATTTCCATTTACGTCTCCAACACGCTCAAAAAACTTAACATACTTCGACTCTTTGGGAAACAAGACTCTAATCAATTACTCATCACTAACCTTCTTTGACAGCAAACTATTAATTCTAAATTATGGTAGCCGGGGAATCGCGTTACGTTCACCCCAAGGTATTTAGCAAGCAATAGAGCCTCTTCACATATTAACGTGTCTATCAAAGTTGATTTATATCTAAAAACACCTTCGCAACATACTTTTTCAGTCTGTGCCTTTCAATTCCTAAACATGAATAGAGCAGTTTAATTGCACCTTTCCACTCGGAGATCGTTTTAGGACCTTTGACTTGCGAATCGTTTATGAAATAGACAAAGATAAGGTATGCATTTAGTCCATTCTTTCTTAATAAGTAAAGATGAGCTAATCTGTTTGTGTACTGGTAAAAACCTTTAGACCAATCAAAATCCGTCTTTGCCCCTAAATACTCCTTAACTTCCTTAAGGCTCTTGAGTATTCTTCTTTTCGAACCCTTATCTTTCGCGTGGAGCGCTGAAATCAATTCTCGAATGTGTGATTTTGCCTCTACAAGAAACAACTTTCCAGAAGTACTTCTTCCTAGAGCGTCCCATTGAGGCCCTCCTTTAGGCCAGAAATCACGCAACGGCAACTTCTCCAATTTCACATTAAGCAGCTTTAGGAAAGCTTGATCACGATACTCTGCATAATCATCGTTCCTCAGAGGAGAAAGCCATTGAATATCTTCATTCCGTGAAAAATTAAATGCGTTCCAAATATGCTTATTCAAAATCTGTGGCTTGTCATTAATAAGTATCTGAATCCACTTTTGACTGCCTTTCTGTGCTTGAGTTTGAGGAAAACGCCCCATTCTAACCAATTTTTAATGTATTGTTGCGACATTATCTATTTTTCTCTCTGGATTATTCAGACACTATAAAGTGTCAATTTTGTACAGTTCTACTCTTTTATTGCCACTAGCCAATGTAAGGTCTTTGAGCGCATATTCTGGCTTCAACTCGTGTATCTCTACAATTAAAATAGCATAGTACATCCTGCATTCACGATAATGCTACATAAAAGGTCTTCCGGCTCTATTTTTGAAGTTGCGTCTTAATTTTTCGGTAGTCACTTTTATTAATTTCGCATGCGGAGAAATTGTTGATGAAAATCGACAAAAGAAAGAAACAATTAACTGACGATGAAAAGCATTACTGTTTGCGGTGTGGTAAGGAAATTTCTGAGGAAGAGTATGTGGAATATGATGGTTTTTGCGAAGAGTGTTATTGGCTTGAAGAAGACGAATTGGATGAAGATTTTCTCTTTTAACCCATTTGCTACTTCAAAACAAATGTGCCTACTTTTCGAATTTTAAATTCACATTTTTCCTAACCAACATTTAAAACTAGTATTCTTGGTTAAAACAAAAATAGTGATTGAGCTTTCATAAGAAACTTAAATTAGAAAATAAAAAGTAATTGCAACTCTTTGCAAGGATGCGGATGGAATGGAGCTGAAACTAGAATGGAAGGGACCTTATGGAGTTAACGTGGAAACTCCTGAAGGCATGAGCGGGCTAAGTGGATTATATGCCATCGCATACAATTCAAAAATAATCTACATAGGAAAATCCTCAGGTGAAAGGCAACACCTCTTTCAAGAATCAAAGCAGCGTTATATTGCGCTTGAAAGAGCATTAATTGAGTTAAAACAACCGCTTGAATATGGAGATGCTCAAGAAAGAAGAGAGAAACTGGATAAAATAGCTGATGAACACTGCAAAAAGTATGTAGCGATATTATGGGATAGTAGCAAAAGAGCGTATTTAGATTCCGCTGAGAATCTGCTTATCTTTATTAAAAAACCGGAAGGGAACGATAAGCTTAAAAAAGAATACAAGGGTGTAAAACCGTTTAAACTGATTAACAAAGGTGAAGCGTCGGTTCTTGCAGCCTTAGGATTAGGGGATTATTACGTGGATAGCGAAGGATACATCCACAGAAGCAATTCAGTACTTAGTACTATGCAAAATAATCTTCATGGAAATGTAAATGTGAAATAGGCTTTCCGACATCACCTTCCAGATGTTTCTCGATGATTTCCAAAAAACTTTTATTTACTCTTTCTTGGGTTAGTTTCTTCTTCAAGGTCCACCAAGTCCAAAACTCGACGTCTGGTGAAAACTCGACGGTGGCTTCATAAAGTTCAGTCGTAGCTAGTACTCCTTTTAATCTTACATTTCCTTTGTGATTTGGATCAATTTCTTTCACGAACTCTGGTAATCTCTCTTGCAACGGTTTAATATAATTTTTCTCAAAATCTTGAAGCATACGCATAATTGCATCATATTGCGAAACTCCAACTGGTTCAGTTGTTTTAGCTCTCATTTCATCGAGAATAACGCGTGCATAGCGATCAAATTCATCTGCAGAGGCACTGATTGAACGTTCTTTACATTCAACAACGTATATTAAATTAAAATTTTTCTCCCGCTTTTTAGCTACAACATCAATTTCACGGCCCAACACTTTTGATTTATGCCTAACAAACACTTGAAATCCTTGGTTAACGAAATATAGAGCAACTATAAGTTCAAGAAGAGCACCCCGCATAAGCACATTAATACTAGTCGCCTTTTCGCATTCCGTCTCAAGGAACCTTACATAGTCTGACTTTAAAAATTTAAAAAAGCTTGTCTCATCAATAGCAACCCTCCTATAATGAATAAACCTTTTAAAGCTCTTTAGAAAATTGTGGATGTACTGGTAGTTAAAACCACCAGCACCAGAATAGTCTGTTGCACAATTATAAAAAACCCACCAACGAGAATAATCAGCGATATTGCTTGAGCACGGTAAGAACAAGGCATAACTATAATTGTTTGCGTGTTTACCCTTAATGTTTTGTCTATGAACAAATTCCAAAACTCTTACTTTTTCTTTCATCAAACCAAGTTCTCTTTGACTTATTAATCCTAGCAGAACTGTACAGAAGTTTAAAGCTCCATTCGATCCTTCATAACTCACAACCCTTGCGGGCCTATGATTGAAAACATCCGCCAATAGAGGGTAGTGTTTTTTTGGTTTCTCTAATGGAACTATCAATCTACTGTTAAGAGTTTTAGGTATGGCTTTCGTCTTGAAAAGTATTATTGCGTTTGCTTGAGTTTTTCCTCGAAAGGACCAACTATATTATCGTTCAATAATTCAAAAAGGCTGTCGAAATCGCGCCATGTTTGGGCATCTTTTATTCGAGTGAAGAGGTCAATCTTATCCATGAAATCTTCTTTAAGAACCGCATACCATAGAACAATGACTGCAAATTTAAAACCAGCAAAAAAGTTCTTCTTTTTCAAAATGGTTTCTAAAGGGCTCTCGGGAAAATCAAGGTATGATTCCAAGGGACGTCTAAAATGCTCAAGTTTTAGTTTCCCCGAATGGAATCGATACATGTCAAAAAATGACTGGCTCAAGTTTCGTTCATCATTGATAAATATAAGAATAGTCCCTGGCAGTTTCATCCTCAAAGCATTTTCCGGATCTATTATTTCTTCAGTATTCTCATTAAGACCAGCGTAACAGTTCAGAAAAGTTACCTTAAACAATCTCATGAAATCCATTAGGGAATACAATTCACGTTTCAAAGTTTGCCAATCTCGACTTTTAAGAATTCGTTTTCTGAAAGCTAACAAGTTGCTAATTAGAATCCCTTGAGGTGATTCGTCAACAAGTTTGTGGACCTTGCTCCGATCACCTTTTCCAAAGTAAAAAGCCCAATTAATCTTTTCATTTCTACGGATCCCGAGCAATTCTGGACTTTGAATTACCCGAATTATGATTGGATGAAGGAGCGCAATTAGTGCGAATTTGTATCCGTCAATAAGTTCCGGTGGCGGTTCTTTTGGGTATAACTCATTATAAAGTTTCTTATAAATTTGCCAATTTCTGTCTGGCGCACTTAAAAACTCAAGCAAATAAACTGATCCGAAGAGAAAATCAGATCCAAGATTTTCAGCCAGGATATTTGCCTTTTTGCGATTTTTTCTCATTTCACTCACTCTAACAAAATTAATCATTATTCCTAATCATAAAAATATCGAATTACTGCTTGGCATGAAAAAGTTAAATCAATTCAATCTAGATAGGATTTAAACTTCTTCTGCACTCACCTTTCTTAAACTTATTGTTGTCACTTATTGTATTCTGTAGGATCTGGAAGACCCGCTTCGTTGAATGCCTTTTTACGATTTATGCAGGATTCACATGTTCCGCAATGATTTTGCCCGTTAAGATAACAAGACCATGTAAGATTAAAAGGGACACCAAGCTCTGTTCCTAGTTTTATAATATCAGACTTTGAAATGTCATTAAAAGGCGCTTCTACAAATATTTCCTTATTTGTTCCAAGCCTCGCTGTTCTCTCGAAGGCTTTATAGAACTTTTTCCGACAATCTGGATAGAACTGCTCGTCAGAACCTTGGGCACCGTAGAATATCCTATTTGCGCCAATTGATATGGCATAGGCAACTGCCACGGAAAGGAAAATGGCGTTTCTGAAAGGAACGATAATGGGTTGGCTAAAGTTTGAAGTCATCGGTATAGTTTCGTCACAAAGCGATGTCACTCCTGTAAAAATTTCTTTAAGTGCTGAAAGATCAATTACTTTAATGGGGATTTCCAATTTTTCTGCTATCTTCTGAGCACACTCGATTTCTTTGGTTGCTATTTGACCGTAATTAAAAGTTATTGCAAAAATGTCGTATCCTTGCTTTTTAGCCCAATATGCTACAGTAGAGGAGTCTGGTCCACCACTTAGAACGACTATACATTTGTTTTTTCCTTTCATGCTCACCACCATTTGAACTTGGTTTCAATGAGCTTGAACAAGAACGATCCAATTAGGCAAACTATTTGCTCGCTGATGAACAAATACGGTAAGGTTGTCAGTATTGGTAAACCAAATAGCTGGCTTAGCATCCAGCTGACGCTCATGGATATTATGGTAGCGATAATGCCACCGGCGATGAAATAGTTATGATTAAATGGCTTAGCCACCATGTATCCAATTGTTCCGGCAAGAAAACTCATAATGGGCATAAAAATAAGTTCATAAGCCCCAGTAAATGGGCTGAAAACGTTACCGATAATTACTCCAATAGCGTAGCCTAATGCCAGTATGCATTTTCTTGCAATGCTTGGTCTTAATATTCCTGCAACTCTAAACTGCAATGCGTAAAAGGATATTGGAGCGAACAAATAAACCATAGCTGCATATAGTGAGGCGAAGACCGCAACCAATGAAAGATCTCTGCTTTTTATTTTCAAATTTTTACCTCCCTACTCCGGGGTTTTTATGGCGGAACGGGTGGGAGGACCCACTCACCCGCCTTAGGACATTACTTTATGTTTATTCCAATTAAAAGCTTTACTTAATCAATCGATTTGTTTGGGCATGAATAGAATAAGATACTCATCTCGCATGTACTCTGAAATCAAATTTAACTTAAAAGTTATTTATGGTATTACGAACTATTATTAAGGCGGTGTCAAAGTGTCTGAGAAACTGCTATGGCTCGGTGAATCTAAGGTTCCTGTAAAAGCTGATCGGAAAACAGATCTAGTTATGGATTCGGTAATAAACTACTATGATTCACCTTCGCCCAGTATTCTTTACAAAGCAGGGAAATTATTTTTAGACTGCGGAGCTTTTACTGCCAGACAACAAGGAATAGTATTAGAAAGAAACAAAGTAATTGAAATTCAAGAATTATTCATGCCAGACAAAGCTGTCCCTTTAGACTTTCCATTTGGCCCTGGAATGCCCGTGTCTCTTATGGCAAGACTATGGGAAAATACAAAAGAGAACATAATTTATTGGCAAAATTCTACGAAACTTCAAGGCAAAATTGTCCCGGTTCTCCATGCATGGAGCAAAAAATCATTAGTATCTAATTTAATGTGGCTTCAAAGAGAGGCAGATGCTGACATGATAATGCTTGGAAGTCTTGTCAATCCCGACTTTGCAGATTTTTCCGGTTTTTTTGGCGACCGCCAGCCAAGGAGAGAATTAGTTGACATGCTTTCTTTAGGAATAGAAGCAGTAAGATGCCACACTAATTTCAAGATTCACGTAACAGGGCTTGGATCTTCCCCACTTACTTTGCACCTTGCATACTACCTAGGTGCAGATAGCACGGATAGCGCGGGCTACCGTAGAAAAGCTGCTTACGGAAAAATAATCCTCCCCGGAACAGGCGAACGCTATGTTAGCAACAGATCTGCGAGTTTTGGAACTGCCAAAATTGAGGATTCTCTGGAGTTAATGTGGCTTGAAAGGTGTAACTGCCCGATCTGCAGCAGTAATCCAAATCTTTTAGTGAACGATTGGAAAGCACGGGCTATACATAACGAGCATGTAATTAAACAGGAGTGTCAGTTGGCGCGTGACCTTCTCGAAATAGGTGAAGATGCCTATGAAGCTTATTTAGATAGAATTTTTTCTAGATCTGGGTTAAATCATCTTTGGGAGTATGCAAAACTTCGGAAAAAGTACATGAGAATTTCGCAAGTTCTGTTTGGTGGAAAGTAGTATTGAAAGCAGAAATAACCGATGTCAGTATTTTTCGAGCGCTCTTCCAATATTTAGCACGTTTTATTGAAGTGGCTCATTTTGATGTAAAGAAGGACATGATGAGAGTAAGAAGCATTGACCCTCACGACTTCTGTTACGTTGATATAATATTATACCCAAATTTCTTTGAAAAATACGAAATTAAAAATGAGCAAAATTTTTCAATAGATTGTTCTAAACTTTCTACGGTCCTTTCAACTCTCACCGCATCAAAAATCTTCATTAAAACTAGCGAAGATCAAATTCAATTTTCCACACAAGAAAACTGGTTGTCCTCTTTTAACATAAAATGGCTTAGACCAGATCCCTACAATTTACCAGAACCAAATATATTTGACTATGAAGCAACTTTAGAAATTCCGGCGGGAGAAATCGCGGATCTCATATACAAAGCTTCCGCTATCTCTCATGAAATCACTTTTTCAGTTTCCAACCCTAACGAGTTAACAATATTTGCCGCAAAAGAAAACTATGCTTTTGTTGCAAAGCCTAATGATCCCTATTTTAAAATGAACGTTAAAAATCCCGCACATGTCTCTACAATAGTAGATTATCTTAAAACTCTGCGCTATTTCATGAAGAAATGTGAGTCAGCAAAAATCTTTATTGGAAATGAAAAACCGTTTCGCGTAGATCTAAAGTACAAAGATAAAGGAATTTTTTCATTTTCTTTCTCTCATAAGAGAGAAGAGGAAACTCAAAAAGCTGAAAGTTTTAGCCGAGATGGCACTTCGCTTCCTAGGATTTCAATGAAAACTTTTGAGAAATACGTGGTCCAACTTTCCAAATTTCCAGAAGGAGCAGATCCAAAAATATTTGAAATCGCAGGTCTAGAAACTAAAGGCGGAGATTGTTTGAGACTTAGCAGTCTTTTAACTTTAGCGTATAGAGACAAAAAAAGAATCAAATTAACACCTATAGGAGAGGCTTTTGTCTCTCTTCATGAGAAAGATGAGAACAAAGCGAAACAATTTCTTCACATTTTGGCTAGGAATACTATAATGCCTTATAAAATTATGGTGGAGAAGCTCAAAACTCCCACAACGCTCGACAATTTAAAGGAACAGATAAACGCGGCGTTGAAGTTAGAAAACCGCCACTCAATTAATGGTCAAGATCTAAGTACGCTTATTGAAATCGCTAAATGGTGTGGTATACTTAAAATTAAAGAAGGGCTTTTAAGCTTTAAGAGCCAAACAGCATAGTCATTAACTCAGAATTCGTAAAATATACATGCCAGTAATTAAAGAGTTATTTTGGTGGGGCTCCAAGTGAAAAAACGTAGTGGTGATAGCTGGAGCTA
>JAWBOR010000063.1:0-9896 GCA_038826015.1 Bathyarchaeia archaeon | reverse complement strand
ACAATCGCCAGCGTGTTCACACCTGCCTGTCGCCTCCCCAGCACAACAGCCAAGAGCGTCAATCCCCCCATGATGGCCGCCCGCACCACGGCGGCCTCTGCCCCCACCCGAACCGTATATGCGGCGATCCCGACCAGTGCTACCCCGGCAGCCCGCCTGACCCCAAATTTCCCACGCCCCAGTAAGCGGCTGAACAGGCCCACCAACATCCCTACCAGAAGGGTGATGTTGAATCCATAAAAACATAACCAAAGTCGATGTTGTTTTTCATCTGGAAGGATCGTTCACAACGTAAAAGGATAGGCGAGCTTATTTGTATTCCTCTTCTGGAAGTAATAAAAGCTGTCGCGGCTTTTTATCGTTTCCGCTGATTTCAACCAGAAATGCAAACGTTCTTCCAAGCATTTCATGATGGTAACGACAGAGCGGGAAGTCCTTCTCGCCATAGCAGTTGTCCGCATCCAGCGGAGCATCGCATAATTCGCAAAACTCAAGTATCTCGCCCATAACTCCTCCTAAGATTATTTCGATCTGCAAAAGAAAGGCCGGGCCGGGACCAGCTTGATATCACCCTATCATCCACTGTTGCGTTGCTTCAACATCTGAATAAACTCATTGCGGAGTTCTTTTCCCAAAACTGCGACTTGTTCATCGGCAGACAGGCCAAGCAGCATGACTACGTCTCCGAGCAGAAGCCAAACGCTTGCCTGAACGTCAATTAGGCTTTCTCCGTCGACCGCTTCCTGCCATTCCTCTCGAAGACGTGCAAGTGAACCAACAACATCCAAGCGGTCAATTGCCGATCTATTCTGAGTGAACATTTTCTAGCCTCCTTACTTACTTGGGCATTCTGTTCAACTCCCGGCGGGTTAAACAAAAAACGCCCTGAGGAAATTCCCACCAGGGCGGGTGTTTTGGTAGAATCGCGAAAGCCCGCTTACCGACTAGTCCGGTGGGTTGGGTTAGGCTCGTGTGAGTGCCGACAACACTTGTACGGGCCGCTTTGAAGGTCATAAATACCTTATGGCAAGGTAATTATATTCAAAATTATCATTCTGTCTAGGTATCAGTTTTTTTGGGTTTTGGACCCCGGCGATCTCCTAATTCTTTCATATTCTGTAAATATAAAAGTAAACTTTCGCGGTTTACCTGCCAAACAGGGCCAAACTTCTGCCCCTCGATTTTGCCTTCACGCAAAAGTTCACGAATCCGGTCAGGATGATAGCCGCTTAAAATACAGGCTTCTTTTGTAGTAATCCATTTAATGTCCATAAGTGTCCATAGTTGAGAGGAAGCGTATTCTGACACCACATTTGCAACATAGTCAGCTAGACTATGTTTGTGAGAATAAAGCCAAGTAAAATAATCACCACACTTAAAAGAAATTACCTTGTGGTAGGAAAGACAGCTTCTGAACTTGGAATTCATAGAACAACTGTATGGAGGTGGAAGAAAAAGGCGTCTGTGAGACCTGGAGTTCTTTCTTCAAGAAACCTTGAAAGAAAATCAACAAGGCCAATTAGATCAAGGAGGATACTGGCAGCTGGTGAAAGGGTAGACATTGAAGAGTTAAGAATTGCCAAAGGCTGGACAGCAGAAAGAATTACCAAGAAACTAGGATTTAATGTTTCCTCTCGTACAGTTCATAGATTTTTAAAGACCAAAGGTCTTGTGAGAGAATATGGGTATTATAGAAGACCCAAGTTTCAGGATACAACTCATATGCATGCCAAGAATACACCAACCATAGGCTACCTGCAAATGGATGTTAAATATATTACCCCAGAGCTTTAAGGTTTTACTTGGACTTGTTTTGAATATGCAGTCATTGATATATTCAGTAGGTATAAAGATGCGGTGATACTCAACCAACTTAGTCAGGATGGTAGTATATCAGCTCTTCTCGAAATAATCCCAAGACTTCCATTTAAACCAATATTCCTACAAGCTGACAATGGTCTTGAATTCCAGGAAAGATTCAGAAAGTATGTTAAGAATTTGGGATTAAAATATCACTACATTCACAAAAAGACTCCTAATGAAAATGCACTCATAGAGCGTTCTTTTAGAACTGATGAAGAGGAGTTCTTCTTTAGGCTCGAAAAAAGACCCAAACACTATGACGAATTACGAGATCTCTTTGCTCAATACCTATACGAATACAACTATGAGAGACCACACCTTGGGATTGACCTAAAAACACCCTATGAAGTAATACAAGAACAAATTAATGTTGCAAATGTATTGTCAGATTAAGAGGAAGTTGACATTAACGAAAGCTTTCCCTATAATAACTCATGATAGACCGATTGGTTTATATATAATAAAAGTAAGATGTCTGAAAGGTTGACACCAGGTATAGAAACAGGAGGAGCTTGGAATAAACTTGTCAACAAGGTACAACAAGCGTACGAAAGAAACCGCGCTCCAGAGATGCAAGGTACTCCAAAGGTGTCACCACCATTCTTTGATCTATTGCGAGAAGGGGGACCGATATACGGCTCAATCGCAGCTATGACATACTTAGTGGAGAGAGAGAAAGAGCTAGGAGCGCCCGGAGTAAGTCCTGTTGTCAAAGCAGGAGCAAACATAATCGCTTCTGCAATGCTAAGTATAGGTTTAGACAGTAAATATGCTCTGCCTTTGCTTTTTTATGCTCAAGGAGATGGTGGGGGCGGCGGTGGCGGTGGTAGAACAAATGAGGATTGGTGGGCAGATATTAAGGAGGCTATGTATGCTGCAGCAGAGGACATGGGACTAGACCATCCAAGTGAAGCAATGCGAGAAGCTGCGGAACGATTGTATCAGGAGGGGAAGGATCCTCATGAGCGTTGACGCGGCGATTTCGAATAAGCCATCGAACATATTCGATATGATAACCGCTAATGTGAGCAGCTTCGGTTGTTGTTAACCAATCAATGGCCAATTCGCTACTCCCTTTCGGTCTATTTTCACCGATCATCAAATCAGTCACTTTTCCAGTTTGCTAGATATTCACGTACTTCCTTCGTCGTGGAGTCCTCGACCCCTTGCTCTACTAACATCTCTATTGACTGTTCAGCCAATTCGATCGCCTGCGTTTGCTGACCAAGTAAGTAAAGGCAATAACTTTTGTACCAGTAAGCCTCAGCGATACCTCTTTCATCACCTATCTCTCGCGAAATAATCAAAGCCTGATCGCAGAGTTCCAGTCCTCGCTGAGCGTTACCTAAGTCCGCATAGGCTCTTCCAAGATCGTTTAATGTAATACTTTCTCCGTGGCGGTTGCCGAGCTCTTTATCAATTGTTAGAGCTTTTTCAAAAAAGTTAATTGCCCGATCAGTATTTCCAAGTTTATAGTGGACCAATCCGAGATTTCCAAGTGCATTACCCTCATCTCGACTGTCACCAATTTCTTGAAAAATTGAAAGCGAATTTTCGTAATATTGTACCGCTTGCTTATATTCTTCTTTTTCAAAATAAACATTACCTATGTCGTTCAGGGAGGTCCCTTCTCCGTAAAGATCTTTTAGTTCACGAGATAGTATTAATGCCTGATTGTGAAGCTCGAGTGCTTTGTCTAGGGTACCTAAGTTCTTGTAAGCATTTCCCAAATTTCCCATAGCGTTGCTTTCTCCTTGTTTGTCACCTGCTTCTCGCGAAAGGATTAAGTGTTGTCCGTAAAGCTCGATTGCACGATGAAAATCGCCTTTATCGGCATATACCAACCCTAAATTACCAACGGTCCTTCCCTCATTTTTCTTATCTCCAATGAGTTTAAAATAATGTATAGCCTTTCCGAGGATGTCAACCGCTTGGTCAAGATCGCCCTGGCGATAGTAAACAACACCCAGATTTTTCAGATGATTCGCTTGAGCGTTTGTGTTTCCACTATATTCTGCTGATTTAAGAGCATGATCTAGCCAATCGATTTGTTCATGAGGACTAAGGCGGAAAAGCAATATCTTCCACCCAAGCAAGGGATAACTGCTAGTAAGCTCAGTTGCGATATTATCCTTCTTTGAATTTTCTGTGGCCCACGCATGGGCAAATATAATATTCTCCCGTTCAGTATCAAAGAGGCTCAGTCCAAGTACAACCGATTCGCCCCCTTTCTCGTAAAGATTGTTGGCATCACGTAATACCCCTAAGTAATGGGTAGCATGCCTCCTTAAGCAGTTATCTTTCTTCTCTTTACTTAGATTTTTTTCTGCGAATACACGCGATAAATCATGTAAACGATATCGTCTAGTTTCCTTGTTCCACTCTAACATACTTCTGGAAAGAAGGGAGCTTAGTATGGTATGGGTAGCGTCATGATTTAACTCCCAAACTGCACTTGCTCCCAGTCTTTCGAAGGAGTCGGGAAGTATCGACAACTCGCACCAATAATCCTGCATATCCTGGCTTAGGAATTGATAACTCAAATTAAGGGACGCTTCAATCCCTTTCTCTTCATCAGTAAACTCGAGTGCTTCATCGATAACTGCTAAGCGGTTGTCAGATAGATGTTTTAAATAATCCTCAGGACTTAAATCCATTCGAACGGAAAGGTTACTTCCTGCCAAGCGGAGAGCAAGCGGTAAATATCCGCAAAGTCTTGCAATGTCATTAGCAAATTCTCCAATTCGAGGCTCGATTTTTAATAATAAAGTCTTTGCTTCGTCAGGATTCATTTGGCCAAGGTCCATAGAATACATTCCGGAAAGAGCGAATCGTCGACGAGAGGTGATTACGACCACACAACCTTCAGGTGGAACCAGCGGACCCACCTGTCTCGCATCTACTGCATCATCCAAAACCAATAAAACCTTTCTTTCATGAAAAACTGAATTGTATAAACCATTAAGTTCGTTTTCATCCTCAGGGATTTCTTCATCCCGGTTAAATGATCGAATAATGAACTTTTTCACTTCACTAGTGGATGCTGGATTAGATGATGTCCCTTTTAACTGAACAAAAAGTTGGGCATCTGAATATTCCTGAACCATTGTGTTTGCCAATTTAATCGCTAGAGCGGTCTTTCCAACACCACCAGGACCAAATACACCGACTTTTCCGCTTTTTTCCATCTCTGTTGCAAGTTTTTCAAGTTGATTACTTCTGCCAATAAAGTCTACTTTTGGTGCTGGAAGTTGATGAAGGAATGTGGATAAATTTTGTGTCACCCCTCTTGGTACAAGTTTATTCCAGTCCATCAGATAATTTCGGATTCTAATATCTGTTGCATGATCTATTCTTAATGTGGTTGTCGCTGCTTGATCTGCTAATTCTAGAACTGAAGGAAACTTAGCTGGCCTCAATAACTCATTCGCTTCAGATTCGGTCAGAGAAAGAGCAACTGCTAATTTGACAATGGGAAGCCAATCCCGAGGACTTGCTACATGCCTTTTTATCCAATGAACAATTGTTGATTTAGGAACACCCTCATATTCGCCAAATGTCCTTTTAGTTCGTGTTGAGAGCTCATCAGCGGTAACCATTTCCCGCTGCATATATGAATGTAACACATCTCCGAAGTGGATTACATCGCCTTCCACCTGAAACTCCTTTTTGGTACGAGTTTTGGTACGGCAGAGGATCAATATTCTACTTCGTTTTGATTATGATTTGAACAGTTTGCCAGCTCATTAACAACAGAAAAGGAGAGTGATCAGATGAGGCGGAAATTGATGGCAATATTGTTTTTAGTAACTATTGCCTTAGCAGCTTTAACCTCAATTGCCTATGCCGGAGCTGATTCGCAGCCCGTCGAATGGATCGATAATCCAGGATATCTTCGGTGGTCGTTAAGATACCTCGGCCCGGGCTGGATGGTGTGGGGGGATAAATGCGATTGGAACGACTATGTGTTCCGGATCAACAAGAATGCGAGTGCCGATCCAGACCGTTACCGAATCTTCTCCTATGATAGTAAGGTAGCAAATGCTTTTCGGGATAAATCACCCATGGGGCATTTGCTCAACAGCACCCAACCGTATTTGTGTCTTGGGTACGGAGACACCGTAAATGCAGGGGGCCCTTATCGTGTCTGGAATTACCTGTTTGTTTGGGTGCAGTAAAATATCACACATCAAACTTATATGCAGAGCTGGCAACAAGGAGGAGGTAGGCAAAAGAAGTCTACCTCCTTTCAATTCAATTGTTTACTCGTTAAAAATGTTTTGATACACTCATAATAAGGAGAATGAAAGTTTGCGATAATTCAACCGTTCGACCATTAATAATTGGAACATTAGTTTTGGTCCTGGGAATTTTATTTTTACGCTTTATTTTATTGATCGACATTTCCCACATCTCTGGCAATCCGAAGAACTGTGGAGAACTTGGGCAGGAGTACCTGGAAATGGCAATAAAACAATATGCAGTCAATGATTTCGGGAGCACGCTGTGGCAAGAAATTGTCGAACGGGAAACTTTATTGGTAAACCTATGCTATGAGAAATTTTCTTTTGAAGAAAAGTAATTACTCCTTCGCCACATACACATCCCCGGGAATCAAAAAAACCGGTCGTCCAACCGCTTCCTCGCAGGTGTGATGCCGAAGCATCGGGTCGCCGGCAATCCCCATCCGAACTTTCAATCCACACTCTGGGCAGCACCATTTCTTAAGAGTTGACTTACCTCTCGCCGGTTTCTCACCCTCTGCCAAAAATTTGAACCAGTCCATGCCCGGTGGGAGTTCTATCGTTATCTCGTCTGGCCTTTTGATACCCCATTCGTTCATTAAAATGCCAAAGGGAGACTCTGCATCCGCAATTTGAAAGTGTGCGCCCCGTTTGTCGCAGTAAATCCCCAAATCCAAAAGCTTATTGGTAAATTCTTTGTTATGAGACGGCTTGGTTTTCCCTTTGTGCTTGTGCCACTCGTGGGCCATCTCATGAACGATGGTTTCGGCTAAGCCCCAATCCCCGCCATAGTCCCATACCCACATATGATCTTCCTGTTTGAAATGGGCTTCGTTCAGAGTGAGTTTGTCGGACAGACCATAACCATCAGGAACCAGACGATACGAAGCCAAGGTCTTCCAGTTTTGCATGTCTTCTATCGCAACTGGGGGAGAGGGGAGCTTGGACAAGTCCCAGGGCTTTAAAACGCCGTCGAAAAACCGCTGCTTTATTTCTTCAACCCGTGGATACCATTTGGCGACAACCGGTGCATACGGCCACTCGGAGTTTTTCTCGGCATATTTTCTGATGTAGGTTTGGTAATCTACCGTTTCGATCAAAACCCCTCGTTTTGCGATGGTGGGAAGGTCGCGGTCTATCATTATTCATTTCTAAAAATATCTCCACTTCTTAACTCTCCGGCTGTGTTTTCCATAACAATATCCTGCTCCTGCGTCCAGCGAATTATGGCTTCATCAGGAACCAATTCGGGATGATCGATAATCGCCTGGATCAGAAGGTTTGAAAGGAGAGCATAATTGAAACCCAAGACAGAAACATGATCGTCCATTTCTTTGGGTTCATAAAACGGCATGCCAGGGTCATCAATTAAATAACTCCCAGGCTGGGCGGGGTGATCTATCGCACCAAATTCTTCTTTCAAAATCTCAAGATAGGTCTTGGGGTCGAAGTGGTGAAATATCTCGATGTTTTCTCGGACAGACATTCCCCAACATAACAAAGGGGAAGATGATTTTCAAGCACCATTTTCGGGATATGTTCGGGTGTTTTATTCAGGAAGATATCGTCGCTTTCGCTTGCCTTTCTTTGTACCGTATCAGCCACCTTGATAGTTTAAGGAACACGCCATCGGCGTAACTTGCGAGCTCCGATCCAGGAAAAGTCCTTGATCCGATGGGGATCCGTTGTCAAAGACTTTTGCTACAAGAAAGCTTATTTAGGCTCCAGTGTGAAAAAGAGGATTTACCTCATGCGAGGTATCGAAAAATTACTACATTTGAATGTTGACGAATTCTCTTAAAGTATCAGCGATTTAGTTTACATCATACGGCTTCAGAAAACAGTTTTCCGGAAAGTACAATATCTTCTGTTGATGGTTTTTCCATCAACTTAGAAAGGAGTATTGTATGAGTGAAGCTACCATACGTAAACTGGTTGAGGCTAGACTGAGAGTGGTTAATGAGGTTAATCAAGGAAGGCTGTCTGTTAATTCTGGAGCCAAGCTGCTTGGTATCACAAGACAGGGACTCTGGAAACTAAGAAAGTCTGTTGCCAGATATGGAGCAGTAGTTGTTACAGGCAGGAAAAGAGGTCCCAAGTATTATCAAAGACCCCACAACAGAACCCAAAGATGGATTGAAGATACTGTTGAGAAATATTTCAATCTCTACGGAATCGGAGTTGATCGGATCTGCTGGCTTTTGGAAGATGTCCACATCCATATATCAAGAGCAACAGCCTACAGAATCCTAGTCAGAAAAAGGCTTATTATACCTAAATCAAAGGAGAAAAGAAAGCCAGTTACCTTATATGCCAAAGGTTTCCCAGGTGAAGAGGTTCAAATTGACACAACAGAACCCTTTGGCAAGAAAGGCATTATTCTTATTTCAGCAGTTGATGACCACAGTAGATGGGGAATGGCCGATTGTTACTATCACAATAACTCAGAAAATGCTGCCAATTTTGTTTTGAAGATTGTCAGGGAATCTCCATTCCCCATCAGATCTTTTAGAACAGATAATGGCAGTGAATTTAAAAAACACTTTAGCTTAGTATGCAAAAGGCTTGGGATTGAGGTCAAAAGAAATCCAGTCAATCACCCGACAAGTAACGGCAAAGTCGAAAGACTCCACAGGACAATCGAGGAGGAGTGTTTCTGGAGGGTTCAGGCTCACAGAGAGGATATTAATTACGGCCGTTATTGGCTAAGCAGATATCTAGCCTGGTACAATACCAAAAGACGCCATGGAGGTTATGGAATGAAAGGAAAAACTCCACAACAAAAAATCCAGGATTGGATACTTACAAACAAGTCCCAATCAGACTTACCCGATGTCAACCAAACCCTGATACTGTACAAAACTTGACAAAATCGGCAAAATCTTGACAAAATGAAAATGTAACTATATGTATGCTTACAATACGAAAAGTGGGTGAAGTAAGTATACCCACTACTCGCTACTCGCACTAAAGCCTAAATTTTCTAGAAAATTCGAGAGACTTTTTTTGGCTCTTTTTCTCTTTTTAATTTTTTTCTCTATTTTACCCTCCTCTGCTCAAGCAGCAACATATTACATTGATGCAACCCATGGTTTGGATACGAATGACGGAACGTCACCAGACACAGCCTGGCAAACATTATCAAAAGCTTCAGCTCCCCCAGTTACATCTGGGGATACTATTTATCTAAAAAGGGGCGAGACTTGGACAGGTACTACCTTAACTCCAGCCACCGGAACAACAATTGATGCATATGGATCAGGAAACAAACCAATAATCGATGGAAACTCCGCGGTAGCCCGGGCAATTAATGTAGTAGCTAATAATGTCAGTGTTTCAAATATTATGGTTAAGGGTGCAACTAGTTCAATGGTGTTTGTCGGGGCTAGTGGTATCACTCTTAATGACATTGAATCTACGGGAAACCCAATAGCATTTAGGATAAACTCCGGAACAGCAATTCTTAATCGGGTTATTTCCACGAGTGCAAGTAATGCGGCATTCCTTTTCGAAAATTCATCTGTAGTAACTGTTAATACAGCTATTTCCACGACAACTACTACTGGTAGTGGATTTAGGGCAATTAACTCTTCAAACGTTACTTGTAACGACTGCATAGCCAGCGATTCTGCTGTTGATGGGTTCTCTATATCTCATAGTGCAGTTTTAACTTGTAACAGGTGTAAGGCTTTTAACAATGGATCCACGTCAGATTCTTCATCCGGAGACGGATTTACCTCTCACCATACAAGTACATTAAATGTAAGGTACTCCATCGCTTACGGAAAT
>JAWBOR010000062.1:0-9911 GCA_038826015.1 Bathyarchaeia archaeon | reverse complement strand
GGCAGGTTACGGCGGCGTTAACATAACAAAAACCCCAATGGGTACAAACGTAGTCATCTACGCCATGCGTCCTGGCATCATTATTGGACGTGGAGGTGACACAATTAAATCTCTTGCCAAGGTTTTGGAAGAAAATTTCCAGCTGTCAAACCCGCAGATTTCTGTTGCGGAAATAGAAGTTCCTGAGCTTAATCCTTACGTTATAGCTTCACGTGTTGCTTCTGCGCTGAAACGTGGCGTACATTTTCGAAGAGCTGGGTTCTGGGCTCTAAGTCAGATTATGGAAGCTGGTGCATTGGGCGCAGAAGTTATTATAAGCGGTAAGATGAGAACTGAGCGGGCTAGGGCTGAAAAATTCCGAGATGGATATTTGCCTAAAAGCGGAGAAGCCGCTATGAAGTTTGTTAAGAGAGCGGTTGTTCACGTCCAACTTAAACCAGGCATCTTCGGCATTCGAGTTTCAATAATGCCGCCCAATGTTGAATTTCCAGATAAACTGGAGATAATCGAAGAAACGAGGGAATTAGGAGAGACTGAATCTGCGACGGAGGAATCGGATATTAACGAATCTAAGAATGTGGAGGCAGAACAATAAATGCCGATTATGAGGATGAAAGAGATTCGTGAAATGTCTTTGGCAGACCGACAAAAAAGGTTGAATGAACTGCGAACAGAGCTTGCTAGACAGAGAACCATGGTAAAGGCTGGAGGGGCAATTGAAAACCCGTCAAGAATTAGGGAAATCAAAAAAACGATAGCCCGAATTTTAACAGTCATCAATGAAGAAGAAAGAAGGGGGAAGAAATGAAGATTACACCATCAATACTTCAGTGTGGGTTTATAGGATTAAAAGCAAAAATTGTGCGAAGTTCAAATCCAAGTAATGTAGGCATATCAGGCAAAATAATAGACGAAACACAAAACACTTTAACAATACTTCACAATAACAAGGAGAAAGTCATAATTAAGGAAACATCCGTTTTCCATTTGACCCTACCTGACAACCAAATAATTGAAGTTGGCGGCAAGACTCTTATAGGTCGCCCTGAAGACCGCGTTAAGAAGGTTCTAAGGAGGCGCTGGTGATGGCGTTAGCTTCATTGAAAAAACCAGAGAAGACATGTGACGACTCGAGGTGTCCGTTCCATGGTTCTCTGCGCATCAGAGGGCGAATTCTAGAAGGCGTTGTTGCAAGCGCTAAAATGAATAAAACCGTTATAGTGCGATTGGATTATCTGAAATACGTGTCGAAATATAAACGTTATGAAAGGAGGCACAGTCACATACCTGCACATAATCCTCCTTGCATAAATGCCTCTGAAAACGATCATGTAAAAATAGCGGAGTGTAGGCCAATAAGCAAGACCGTTGCTTTTGTAGTTGTTGAGAAAACAGAGGAGTGATGCGAAACATGGCGGCAAAAGCGAAGGGACGAGCTGGAGCGGTCAAAGGAATAGCTGCTCAAAGAGCAAAAATATCAAAAGGGTTGCTCGCGGGATCCGTGATCAGATGCGCTGACAATTCCGGTGCAAAAGTTTTGAGAGTTGTTCAGGTCATGGGGTTTAAGGGAAGATTAAGACGTGTGCCTGAAGCAGCCATCGGTGACATGGTTATGGTTTCCGTGAGAAAGGGCGCCCCTGACATGAGAAAGAAGCTTTTTCAAGCGATAATCGTTAGGCAGAGAAAACCTTACAGGCGTCCTGAGGGAACATGGGTGCAATTCGAAGATAATGCTGCAGTCATAATAACTCCTGAAGGAGAAATGCGAGGCTCAGAAATTCGTGGTCCAGTAGCACGAGAGGCTGCTGAAAGATGGGCGAGAATAGCAAGCGCATCGAGCATAATAATCTAAATTTAAAGTGGGATAAGCATGGAAAACATATCGAAAAAACCGAGTAAACAGAGAGAAAGGCTATTTCAAGCTCCTTATCATAGAAGAGGAAATATTCTTTCTGCTCATCTTTCATCTGAGTTAAAATCGTCTTACAACACTCGTGCTTTACCATTGAGAAAAGGAGATACTGTTAAGGTTCTAAGAGGAGACCATCGTGGATTCGAAGGGAAAATTGCTAAAGTCGACAGAAAAAAATATAGAATTTTTATCGAAGGTATTAATCGGGAGAAATCCGATGGGACAACGATACCTGTTCCCATTCATCCCTCTAAAGTGGAAATTGTCCGCTTGAATCTTGATGATAAATGGCGAAAAGAAATTCTGGAGAGAAAGGGAGCTGTTGAAAAACCAGAAAAACTTATCGAGAAAACAGAAACAACCTCTGAGAGAACCTCAGAAGAAATTTCTGCGGAAATAGGAGGGACATAAAATGGGGAGAAAGGGTGGCCGCGGTCATCTGAAACGAGAGGCGTCACCGAAATTCTGGTCCATCCATAAAAAAGAGTTCACGTGGACTGTTAAACCTATTCCCGGTCCTCATCCACTTCAACAGAGTATACCGTTGCAGATTATACTTCGCGAGATGCTTGGCTTTGCTAAAACTAGGAATGAAGTGAAAAAGATTCTTTCTCAAGGCAAAATTTTTGTTGATGGAAAAGCAAGGTACGATGAGCATTTTTCCGCCGGATTGATGGATGTGATTTCTATCCCTGAAATCAAAAAATATTATCGCCTCCAGCCTTCGGAGAAGGGTTTACTACTACATTCGATAACTGAGGAAGAGTCTAAATTCAAATTGTGCAGGATTGAAAACAAAAGTACATTGGCCAATGGTCATATTCAGCTTAATCTTCATGATGGAAGAAATATAATGCTTCGTCTTGAAAACTCTCAAGGCTCAACAGATGACGTTTATCAGACGCTTGATACCTTGAAGATAAGTCTTCCAAATCAAGAAATCCTTGAACACTTGAAATTGGAAAGTGGAATGTCAGCATTAATTATCGGAGGAAAAAACATCGGTAAACATGGAACCATTATATCAATTGATGAACGCCCTGAACAGAAACGCAGAGAACATTTAGTCACTATACAAGATGAGAGAGAGCAAACCTTCCAAACAACACTTGATTATATTTTCGTAATAGGTGACAAAACACCTAGAATATCTTTATTAGGCATGGAGGAGTAGTGAAATGTCTTTTGAGGTAAATGACGAAAAACTGCAGATAAATCCAATGTTAAGACCAAGAATCGAAAAAGTGGTTGTTAATGTCTCTGTTGGAAAATCAGGTGAGCCGCTTGAACGGGCAATGAAGATTATCGAGGGGTTAACAGGGCAAAAACCATGTATGCGAAGAGCCAAGAAAACTATAAGAGATTTCGGCATCAGAAAGAAAGAGCCTATAGCATGTCTTGTTACGCTCCGTAAAGAACGCGCGCAGAGTTTCTTGAAAAAAGCTTTATCGGCTGTAGATAATAAAATCCCTGAAAAATCATTTGATGAACATGGTAACTTTTCCTTTGGGATTAAGGAGCACATAGATATTCCTGGCACTAAATACTCCCCTGAACTTGGCATAATTGGTATGAACGTCTCAGTTACTTTAAGTAGGCCGGGACAGCGAATAAAACTCAGGCACATAGGCAAATCTGAGATAGGGCCAAAGCATTTATTGACTCGTGATGAGGCCGTACAATTCGTAAAGGATGAATTGGGAATTCAGGTTATCTAGGAATGACCAATATGAGCGGGCAAAATGTCAAAAAAGAACGAAAATTCGGTAAGGGCAGTAGACCTTGTAAACGATGTGGTTCTTATGGGCCGATCATACGAAGATATGGCATCAATCTCTGTCGACATTGCTTTAGAGAGGTTGCTGAAAAATTAGGCTTCAAGAAATATCAGTGAGGAGGAGACGTATAAAATGGATATTATTGCCAATGGGTTAACAACCATATTTAACAATGAACTTAGAAGAAAAAAAGAATGTTTGATTACGCCTGCGTCTAAAGTTCTGGGTAACGTGCTGAGAGTTATACAAATGAATGGTTACATCGGAGAATTCGAGTTTATTGATGATGGTCGAACGGGAAAATTCAGAGTGCAATTGTTAGGTAGGATAAACAAATGTGGAGCCGTAAGACCTAGATTTCCAGTTAAATCTACCGACATCGAAAAATGGGAGAAAGCATATCTTCCAGCAAGAGATATTGGAGTTCTCGTAATTTCAACATCTCAAGGAGTTATATCACATAAAGAAGCGAAACAGAAGAACATTGGAGGACGCCTGTTAGCCTATGTATACTGAAATGGGTGTCTATAAGATGCGCCCCTTAGAAATCAGAGCGGTTAAGATGCCGGAAAACGTAACGGTCGATTTAAAAGATAAAACTATTCACGTTAAAGGTGAAAAAGGTGAGCTGACTAGAGATTTTTCTCAGGCTCCTGTGACGATTCAGATTGAAGAAGGCGAAATTAAAGTTTCGGCTATTTGGCCGAGAAGAAAGGAAGCAGCTCTAGTCGGCACAATATGTTCACACATCGAGAATATGATAAAAGGTGTGACGAAAGGTTTTACTTACAAAATGAAAATCGTTTATGCACATTTCCCAATTTCTGTGAAAATAGATGGAAAGAGAATTCTAATAGAGAATTTCATAGGAGAAAGAAACCCGCGTGTAGCTAAGATCGTAGGTGACGTTAGAGTTACTGTGAAAGGTGACGACATTATTATACAAGGAATCAACATTGAAGAAGTAAGCCAAACTGCTGCCAATATTGAACAAGCGACAAAGGTCAAGAAAAGAGACCCGCGTAAATTCCTTGACGGAATATACGTCTATGAAAAATCAGAGGGAACTATAGATTGACCAATGAAAGAGGAGAAACAAGTAAGCTATTAGCTAAAAGAGAAAAAGAGAAGAGGAAGAAACCGAAGTTTCAACGTCAAGAGAGCTGGCGGTATAAACGCCTAAAGGAAAACTGGCGGAGACCGAGGGGCTTAGATAGCAAGATGCGTAAAAAAGTGAAAGGGTGGCCAGCTTCGCCTAATAGTGGTTATCGAGGTCTCAAAAAAGCGAGAGGTCTGCATCCCTCGGGTTTTAAAGAGGTCATGGTCTTTAATCTTGACGATTTAAACAGCGTTGATCCCAAAATTGAAGCTATCAGAATAGCTCACAGAGTCGGAGACCGAAAGAGAATCGAAATAGTTAATAAGGCTAAGGAAATGGGAATTCACATATTGAATCCGAGAGAATACAAAGAACTTGAATCCGTAGCTGAGAGGAAAGAATCTTAATTAAGCATGTATGCCGGGGGAATTAATTTGAGCTTAACAAGTCAACGTCGAATGGCGGCTGAGATTCTTAAAGCAGGCATAAACCGAGTATGGATAGACCCTGAAAGGATAGACGAAATAGAATCAGCCATAACAAGAGAAGAAATAAGAAAGTTCATACATGAAAAAGCCATTCGAAAAATCCCAGAGAAAGGGGTAAGTCGTGCTCGCGCCCGCATACTTCACGAGAAAAAGAAAACGGGTAAGCGAAGAGGACCTGGAAGCCGAGTGGGTTCTCAAGGTTCAAGAACGCCAAGGAAAGAGACATGGATCAGAAAGATTAGAGCTCAGAGAAAAGAGCTCCGTAAACTAAAAGGTAGGCGTGCAATTACAGAAAAGGTTTATCGGAAGCTTTACGTAATGGCCAAAAGCGGTTCTTTCAGATCTGTTTCAGATTTGAAGCGTTATCTGGACATCCATAATCTAAGGAGGAAACGTTAGTGGCGCGAGGTCCGTCCTACAACGTTCCGTTTCGAAGGCGAAGGGAAGGAAAGACAGATTACCAGTTAAGACAGAGGTTAATCCTATCTGGGTTACCTAGGCTTGTAACTAGAAAAACCCAGAAACACATAATAGTTCAGTTAATTAAATCCACAGCTGCCGGAGACGAGGTTTTAACTTCGGCTCATTCAATAGAATTGAGAAAAAAATACGGTTGGCTTGGCGATCTGAGTAATATTCCAGCTGCGTATCTGACTGGGTTACTTTGCGGCTATAGGTCGATGGTTAGGGGCGTAAAGGAAGCTGTTTTAGACATAGGGCTGCAATCTCCTTCTAAAGGCGCCCGCGTCTTTGCCGTTCTTAAGGGTTTTATAGACGCTGGAGTAGAAGTTCCTCATAACGAAGAAGTTTTGCCAGATGAAAATAGAATAGCAGGAAAGCACATTGAAGAATATGCGGCGAAACTATCATCCGACCAAGATTCCTATTCCCGCATGTTTTCGCAATATCTTTCCCGTGGCCTCTCACCTCAAAAAATTTCGGAAAATTTCTCTTCAGTAAAAGAAAAAATAATTATAGAATTTGAAAAATCAGCAAAAACACAATAAAAAATCATTTTCAACCTTTAGCATCTTTGTTAGTGCCAGAAGAATTTTTCAATTCAAGCATAACATAATAGAGGTCTCCTTCGACTTTGTACTTCATTGGATAACCACATTTTCTGAAGATATGCATCATTCTAGTATTGTTCGTTAACACCCATGCTGTAAACCCCTCCAAACCGCGTTTTTTAGCTATTTCAGCAAGATATTTTAAGAGAATGGAACCAAGCCCTTTATTTTGCCAGTCATCTCTTACGACGAAGGCTACTTCAGCGATGTTGGTCTGGGGGACGCGTGAATAGCTTCCAATGCCCACTATGCTTTCCCTTCCTTCTTCCATCACTGTTCCAACAATACTCATCTCATTGTCATAATCCACTATTACGTGAGGCCATATTCTTTTGATAGGCATAGATTTCAAGGAGCCCAAATATCGTTTGGCAATGCTTTCTTTTGAAAGAGCATAGAAAAGATGTTGCTTCATTGTGGCATCCGAAGGCTTAATTGGACGCAACAAAACTTTTGATCCATCTTCTAGAGTTACATACTTTTCCAATTCCTCTGGATAAGATATTTCTGGAAATGGCAAAACTTCAGCGGGAACGTAATGATGTTTCTTAGCCCAATCTAAAAGTTTATTTCTAAATTTTGGATGCGCGATATTTAAGAGAGAAAGAGCTCTTTCTTTAATGGATTTCCCCCTTAATGACGCCACGCCGTATTCTGTAATAACATAGTCTACGTCGCCCCTGGTTAGTGCAATTCCCGATCCCTCGCTTAAGAAATCCTTTATACGAGAGATCTTTCCATCTTTTGCGGTTGATGGAATTACAGTTATGGCTTTACCGCCTTTAGAGAGTCTAGCGCCTCTCATGAAATCTGCTTGTCCTCCTAGACCGCTATAGAAAAGATAGCCAAGAGAATCCGAGCAAACCTGACCTGTTAAATCAATCTCTAATGCTTGGTTTATTGCCACCATTTTTTCATGTTGACTAATAATGAACGGGTTGTTCGCGTAATCTGATTCGTAAAACTCCACCATTGGATTGTTATCAATAAAATCATACAGCCGCCTAGTCCCCATGGCAAAAGAGGCTACTATTTTACCGCGATTTATGGTCTTCTTCGCGCATGTGATGACGCCATCCTCAACAAGGTCGACAACGCTTTCGGTCAACAGCTCTGTGTGAATTCCCAGATCTTTTTTATCTCGCAAAGAGTTCAACACAGCATCTGGAATGCTTCCTATCCCTATTTGAAGAGTTGATCCGTCTTCAACTAGACTTGATGCATAACGTGCAATTCTTTCCGAAACTATGTCAGGCTCTGGACGAGGAGATTCAAGTATAGGTTCGTCATACTCTACTATTACATCGATATCGGCAATATGGACAAAACTGTCCCCTAACACTCGCGGCATATAACGATTAACTTGGGCGATCACAAGCTTAGCTTTCTCAGTAGCAGTCTTTGTAATTTCCACCGATACACCTAAGCTGCAGAATCCATGCTCATCTGGAGGCGACACCTGTATAAGTGCAACATCAATTGGCACCAAATCCCCTCTTATTAGATACGGAAGATCGGAGAGAAAAGTAGGTGTGTAATCGGCTCTTCCTTGGGCTACGGCCTCACGAGTGTTTATTCCAACGAAAAAGGCGTTAAGCCGGAATCTGTCGGAGTAAATTGGTTTCGTGTAAGGAGCTACGCCTAATGTGTGCACGTGCAATATTTCATTATCGGCAAGATGATCGGCTTTTTCAACTAAACCTTTAACTAGATATTGAGGCTCACCGCAAGCCGATCCTATGAAGATGTGGTCCCCTGTCTTTATGAAACTCAGAGCCTCTTCTAAGCTCATTTTCTTATCGTCATAGGATTTATGACGTAAAGGTTCTTTGTCGACCATGAAATTTCCCTCAAGTTTTCCATTCATTTTTTAATTAAAAAAACGAAGTTTCAGTGATGAAGTCGAAGAAGAATTAAGTGTCAATTCATAAGACATTGCAAGGGAGCCAAGCCAAGGAAAATTGCAGTAAAACAACCATTTTTTATCAACGAAGTCAACAATCCTATGTGACCCAAATAAACGGCGAGAAATAGACAATTTTAAATTGAAAACTCTCGTCCACAGCATCTTACATCTCGCTCATCATTAATAAGAGAGACAACACGGATTATTTAATAGTACCTCTCTGATGGTTATACATAAATATTCGGCGAGACGCACCTTAATTCAAAAATGATTCACCTAAAAAGGCTTCCATGAGGCATGCATATGAAGCTTGAAGCTTTCTTCCAGCCGAAGTCCGTTGCGGTTATCGGAGCCAGTAGGGAACCAGAAAAAGTAGGCCACCGAATTTTTAAGAATCTCATAGATTCTAATTTTCCGGGTCTTTTATACCCTATTAACCCAAATATTGACGAGTTGCTTGGACACAAATGTTACAGAAAAATCACTGAGGTACCTGAAGATGTTGACTTAGCGGTAATTGTTGTTCCTGCCAAGATTGTTACAACAGTGGCTGAAGAATGCGGCCAAAAAGGAGTAAAAGGAATAGTTGTGATTTCAGCTGGTTTCAGCGAAACAGGCAGAGAAGGGGCATTACTTGAGAGAAATCTACTGTCAATATGTAAAAAATATAATATGCGAATGCAAGGACCTAACTGCCTTGGAATTATAAATACTCAAAGCCGTTTAAACGCCTCTTTTGCCTCAGCTAATCCTTCACCTGGAAACATATCTTTTGTATCTCAAAGTGGCGCGCTTGGAAGCGCGATTCTGAACTGGGCTCTTCAGAATAATGTAGGCTTCACCAGCTTTATTAGTTTGGGAAACGAGGCAGATTTAACCGCCGCTGACTTTCTCGAGGCTTTGGCTGAAGATGAGCAAACTAAATGCATCGGGCTCTACATTGAAGGGGTCAAAGATGGCGAACGTTTCATAAGCACGGCGAGAAATGTGACTAAGAAAAAACCTGTCATAGTCTTGAAAGCAGGCATAACAGATGTAGGTATGCGGGCGGTTTCATCACACACTGGTTCATTAGCTGGCTCCGACACTGCTTTCACGGCTGCATTCAAAAAAGCAGGTGTTCTTAGAGCGAACGCTTTGGAAGAACTTTTCAATCTTGTCTTAATTTTTGAGGCACAACCAGTCCTTAAAGGGCGGAAAATCTTGATAATTACAAATGGCGGTGGACCGGGAATTTTATGTGCTGATGCCTGTGATAAACTTGATCTTGAGATGCCTTCTTTGGAGTATGAGATTCGAGAAGAACTTAGGGCATCTATGCCGTCGCATGCAAGTCTCAGCAACCCTATAGATGTTCTGGGAGATGCGGATGAAAAACGTTATGAGATGGCTTTGGACGCTGGGTTAAAAAGCGGAAATGTAGATGGAATCATTGTTATTGTAACCCCGCAGGCTATGACGCCGTCCGAGAAAATCGCTGAGGTTGTGGCAGAAAAGGTGAAGGCCTCAGATAAGCCTGTTGTAGCATCGTTTATGGGTTATGACAACGATTCTAGTCCCGTTAAAATATTGCGGAAAAGCAAGATACCTAATTATGTTTTTCCAGATTCAGCCGCATATGCTTTGAAAGCCATGTATAATTATAACCTGATTGTCAA
>JAWBOR010000061.1:0-9916 GCA_038826015.1 Bathyarchaeia archaeon | reverse complement strand
TAGTGGTGGGAGAATTGTTGGGGGTAATATTTTTTATAAGGGCAGAGATTTGACAGCGATGGATGAAGAGGAGGTGAGGCAAGATATAAGATGGAAAGAGATAGCAATAGTATTTCAAGGCGCCATGAACGCCCTTAACCCAGTTTATAAGGTTAGCGAGCAGATTATTGAAGCTATAACCTTGCATGAAGAAGGCGTTAGCCGTGCGGAGGCGAGGGAAAGGGCTATTAAGCTTTTTGAGCTTGTTGGTGTAGATCCTTCTAGACTTGATAATTATCCTCATGAGTTTAGTGGGGGAATGAGACAACGCGCAATGATTGCTATGGCCTTGGCTTGCAATCCTTCTTTGTTAATTGCTGATGAGCCTTCTACAGCTTTGGATGTTATCGTGGCTGCTCAAGTGTTAAAGTTGATGAAGGACTTGAAGGAACATCTTCATCTTGCGATGATATTGATTACGCATGATCTTTCAATTATCGCTGAAACATGCGACTCTGTTGCAATTATGTACGGTGGTGAGGTTATGGAATATGGAAGTGTTGTGCGTGTATTTAAGCATCATCTTCATCCCTATACGCAGGGTTTGATAACGGCTTTTCCTGACATTAAGGCAGAGCGAACTCGCATGACTTCTATTGAAGGTTCTCCACCTGATCTTTTGAATCCCCCTTTAGGGTGTAAGTTTCATCCACGGTGTAAATTTGCGATGGATATTTGTCGGAAAAAAAGGCCTGAACTTATGAATGTTGGTGGAAATCACATGGTGGCTTGTTGGCTTGTTGGGAAGAAGTAGGTGATTGTGATGACTGAAACGCTTATTAAATGTGAAAATTTGAAAAAGTGGTTCCCTGTTAGAATGGGTTTTCTTCAGACACTTATTTCTAAAAAACAGTTGTTTGTGAGAGCTGTGGATGGTGTATCATTTGATGTGAAGAAGGGCGAAATCCTTGGACTTGCTGGTGAGAGTGGAAGTGGGAAGACGACAACTGGCAGGTGTGTCCTTAAGCTTATAGATCCAACTGCTGGTAGAATATTTTTTAAAGGTAGGGATATAACGCTTTTAAAGGGGAGGGATTTGAGACCTCTCCGTCGGCAGATGCAGATAGTTTTTCAGGATCCCTATGAATCTCTAAATCCTAGAATGATCATTCGAACAATTTTGGAGGAGCCTATGTTGATACAGGGAATTGGCGGTAAACAACTTGAAGAGAAAGTTCATAAGAGTTTGGAAGATGTGCAGCTTGTTCCCCCTGAGGAGTTTCTTTTTAGGTATCCTCATGAGCTGAGTGGTGGGCAGAGACAGAGAGTGGCTGTTGCTAGGGCTCTTGTTTTAAGCCCTGAGTTTGTGGTTGCTGATGAACCTGTTTCCATGCTAGATGTTTCTATTAGAGCTGAAATTTTAAATTTGATGGTTGATTTAGTTGAAAAGTACAAAATATCTTTTCTCTATATAACGCATGATTTGGCTCTTGCACGTCACATTTGCCATCGAATCGCCGTTATGTATCTTGGAAAAATTGTTGAACAAGGCTCTTCAGATGATGTTATTGGAAAGTCTTTGCATCCATACACTAGGGCTTTGGTTGCGGCTGTGCCTATTCCCGATCCAGAGTCGAGACGTATTGATGTTCAAGTGAAGGGTGAAATTCCCAGTCCTATTAGCCCGCCTACAGGTTGTCGTTTTCACACTCGCTGTCCTTCCTACATTGGTGAGATATGTCGTGAGAAAGAGCCGCCTTTGGTTGAAGTTGGTAGAAATCACTTGGTTGCTTGTCATTTGTATTCTAAGTGAGCTGCAAGTTTTTTGTAGATTTTGTTCTCTTTTTTCTTGTGGAAGGTACTGTAACTTTTTTCCATAAACTTTTTAAATTAGCATCTATTCAGAATAATAACGCTGAAATTTGGAGGAGAAAGGAAAATGCGAAAGAATTCAATAATATATTGCTTAGTCGGGCTTTTGACATTTGCATTGCTTATTGCGCCAGGTTTTTCTTGGTATTACAACGACATTCTGACGCCGACTAATCCTAATCTTCCACCGCATGATACAAAGTATGAGATGTTTGGTCCAAGATGTGACAGAATGCTGATCAAATTATACTCAACGGCGGAAGCAGAATGGGATTCGCTACTGGCAACTCCTCAAGAAATTGATATAACCGACTGGCCTCTGACTCAGACATATTACGATCGGTTCACCGCTCCTGAGGAGATTGTTAGAACAAACGTTGTTTCTGTAGGCGGCGAATTTGGCATTCGATGTCTCGACATGAACCAGAACCCCAATAGGTATTTGGGTGCGCCACCAGATCCAAATTATCCAAACCCTGTCAGAAACTTGAACGATACAGACCCGAAGAACGACAATAATCCGACCTCTGATCTTAACTTTAGAAAGGCTATTCTTTCATGTATTGACCGAACTCACTATGTTCAGAACATTATCGGCCCACTGTCCGGTGTAGAGCTCTGGTGTTGCTTACCGCCTGCAACTGGATTACAATACTACAATGCTACATACTTCCAGACAATGTATCCATTCTCGCTGGATAATGCGCGCAACTTCCTCTTGGCTGGAGGCTTTAAGATTAACTCAGCGACAGGCTATCGTTACTGGGACTTAGACAATGATGATGTTGAGGATCCAGACGAGTGGGTAGAGCTTAAATTTGTCATTAGAAGCGACGACAGTCATAGGCTTGCAGCTGGAGATCACCTTGCAGATCAACTAGAGTTAACCGCATGTACATGGATATTTCAGGTGCTAGAACTCAGTGGATGGAGAACAAGGATGCTCACCTCTACACTGCTGGATGGAGCTTAGGCATAGAGCCTGACTCCATAGTGTTGTGGAGAGGAGACGCTGGTATAGGCCCAGAGTATTCATATTACTGGCATCCTGGAAGATGCTACAACACTCCATATGCTAACGACCCAGAATTTAACTATGCTTCACTAAGAGTTGAGACTGCGAACAGCGAAGCTGAAGCCGTACAATACATGGAAATATGCAACCGCAGAGCTGCAGAAGCAGCCCTTAACGGACCGATGTTCGTCTACTCAAGCCAAATGGCTGCCGCAAGAAAGTACGTTGGCGGAACACCTGAGGAAGCCGACTACGTTGGCAACTGGTGGAATGGTACAGTCATGGTTACGGGCTATGGACTTGACAGCTACTTCGGATTCCTGAACATGCATCCAATGGGCTACGAGAGACCCGAATACGGTACGATTAGGTACGCTTTCAAGACCACGGACATTAGAAGCTTCAACACCATTTATGCTGAGTGGGTTTGGGACAATAATGTTCTAGACTTAGTCTACGACGGCATGGTTGCAAGTAACCCATACAACCTCAACGAACGTTTACCTTGGATGTGCTCCAACTACACTGTTGGGACATACGTGCACCCAACTTACGGCACATGCACAAAGGTTACATTCACCCTTAGACCAGACATGACTTGGACAGATGGCACACCTATAAGCTTGAAGGACGTTTACTTCACTCTAGTTGAACTGCCAAAGATACTGCGAATAAGAGGATTCCCGAATCCATGGTGGTACAGCAGTGTTAGATACATTCTATCATTCACACAGCTTGACCCCTACAGCTTTGAGGTTCTAATCAACGTCAAAAGTATATGGGCCTTCGGCTTAACCGGTGCAGGCGTTAGAATAATGCCTGAACACATATGGCGTCCAATTTGTGAGTCAGGAGACCCAACAGCTATTGCTCCTGATCCAAACATGATTTCTTCTGGTCCATGGCGCTTCCGCGAGTATGTTGCAAGCGGTTATGTTGACTTGGTTGCCAACAAACCTGGCAGAACGGTTAGGACAAGCCATACTGGTAGCACGGACATAACTTCACCTTATGGCTACTATAGGTACTATCCACTTCAATGCCCAGATGTAACGGTTGACGGTCTTTACATTCACAAGTTTGATAGTGGCGTGCGTACACTAGGAGTCTCGGTCTTCAACGAACTCTACTACGACAATATAGTGATGGACATGAACGTTGAGATGACATGGGCAAACGGAACAGTAGCGACACTTGCAGATTTGACGGATATAACAGTGGCGCCGAGGGACGACTACACGTGGACAAGCACATTCCTTTGGCCTTATGGCAAGCATGTGCTCAAAGTTACAATAACAACTAAGACGCCAACATGGGCAGCAAACACGAAGGTGACAGAGGAAACCTTCTGGGTTACAATTAAAGAGGACATTGGAGGCGCTTCATTCTTGGGTTCAGTTGCACCAGACCTTAAAGTTGACGGCAAAGACATAGCTGTGGCTTCAAAGGCTTTCGGTACAAGACCAGGCGACGCGAGATGGAGCAGCGTAGCAGAAGTAACAGGCGACTACAAGATTGACGGAAAAGACCTAGCCAAAATAGGTAAGATGTTCGGCTGGAGGCCATAGCCACAAAAACGGCTGTGGCTTAACTATCTCCTTTTTTTTAAAAAAGAACTGTTGAATAAATTTTTATAAAAATTTAGGACTTTGCTCCTCAGATAGAAGATTATTCCAAAATATTTAAATCGTTAGAGTTCTCAATAAAGAATTGCAGAAAAGAAAGAAAGGGAGAAGGGAGAATAAAAAATGAACAAGCTAACAACTAAAACTGCTTGTCTCATAATAATAGCAATGCTTTCACTAAGTGCACTAGCGAGTTTACCTGCATTTTCAGGTTTTCCGCCGAGGTTTTTTGATCGTCCTGGTAAGGGAACTGCAACTTTCTACGTAACTCCTCAAGACAGCATCTTTGAGGTTCCGCCGACAACGAATGGCACGTGGTTCACCGTATACGTGAGGATAGCGAACGCCACGTTCTGTGCAGGCTGGCAAGTTGAACTCTTCTACAACAAACAATACCTATACACATCACCCGACAAAGTCACATACGCCTCAGACATGCCCTTCCCAGTGTCGCCAGTCACCCCAACTGTAGACTCCTACAACGCAACATACAATTATGTTCTACACTGTGGCATATCCAACCCATTCCAAGAATATACCATATCAGACGCAGGCCTAGTCAAAATAGACTTCCAAATAATAGCAATTCCGCCACCAACCGCAACCTATGCAAGCCTACTATACTTCGGAGTCGGTACAGAATCAGCCTTCGGCTCATGGACTGAAGACTACAACCTAGATGAGAACGACTTACTGGTCTACGACGGCTACTATGAGATTCACAGTAAAGGCATGTTCTTGTCAATTTCGCCAACAGTAACGAATGTAATTGGCAAACAAGGAACTGAATTCAGCGTTGACATCTTAATAAGCGGCGTAAGTTCAGCTGATGAGCTCTTTTTAGTGCAATTTGCACTTTACTACAATAAGACTCTTCTAACTGGTGTTTGGATTGATGAAGGCACCTTCATGAATAATCCAGCTTGGGCTCCACACGGCACACTAGACAACTCAACCATTATTGAAGACGGCAAAATGCTATACTGGGTAATGATTGCGCCAAACGGCACTGGCTACTGGGACAACACTGAATGGCCTTCAGGAGGCGGCTTACTTGCTACAGCCCGCTTCAAAGTTGCGGTAGATTGTCCAGATCCGGATAACTTACCACCTGAAGAGCTTAACGTCACAACTGCTCTCACCTTAGAAGGTGTCTTCGGCGAGTTCTTCATCGGTCACCCCAACCTGCCAGACCCAGAATACCTACCCTACGATCCACCAATAAACGGAAGAGTCGACATATACAATTACTGTTGGAAGTATCCAGAAGCAAGTTTCACGTGGACACCAGAATTCCCAATGTTTGGACAAGTTGTTACTTTTGATGCCTCATCCAGCTTCGGCTACGGCTACGTTGGCATCACACTTGTTCCGGACATTGCCTTTATTAAGGAATTTACATGGAACTTCGGTGATGGTACACCGCCAGTAACTGAAACAGACCCAATAACAGACCACGTATATGCTGAAGGCGGAGAATACTTTGTTACTTTGACAGTTAAAGACGTGGACAACAGAATAGACACAGAGTCAAAGAAAATAAGTATAGTGATGGGACGTGTTATCGATGTTTATACGCAGTATTCTCGACCCTACGGTGGACAAGGCATAAACCAAACAAGCGACATGTTCTGGCCACAGAAACCAGTGATTCTAACAGCAGAGTTAACATATAACGGTGACCCAGTACAACACAAACCAGTAGCATTCCAGATTGTAAGCCCAACAGGATTCTGGAACTTCACAAGAGTAGCGTTCACAGACTCAAATGGTATAGCAACGATGGGATTCGGGCTACCATGGCCATGTGAAGGTGCAGAAGACCTAGTCTTCGGTGTGTGGACGGTTATAGCCAAAGCGGATATACAATGTGTAACAACTGAAGACTGGTTATGGTTCAAAGTCTACTGGTTCACTCACAACTTAACCGTGACCGCCAAAGAAAGCTACACTAAGGGCGATTACGCAACTTTCGACGTAACTTTCGTGTCATGCAGAAGACAACCAGAGGCCGTCCTAGTAACATTAACAGTCTACGATGACTTGAACGTCCCAATAGCAAACGCCTCAAAATGGATCATGGTAGGGGATCCAGCACTACAATGGTGCACATTCAAAGAATACAATACAAGCTTCACAGTGTACATACCTAAATGGGCGTTTGTTGGAACAGGCAAAGTCTACGTGAACACATTCTTCAAATGGCCAATGGACTGCGGCTACGCATTAAGCCCAGAAGCAAGCGACACATTCATGATAGTTAAAGCATAAGAAAAACCTAAAACCCTAAAAACCACCCCTTTTTTTTAGTTTAGGAGTAACATTTATACTGTTATACTTAATTAAAATTGTTGGAGAAGGGGAAAATGATAAGAAAATTCTTAACCTTAATCGTCTTGCTAACACTCCTCATACTGGTTTCAATAACCAAAGCAAGCCCAACCCTCACTTTAACAGTCATGACAGATAAACAAACATACTCCAGCGGAGAAACCGCAAAAATCAACGGAACAGTAACAGCAGACGGCTCACCAGTACCCGACGCAGTTGTTGCCATACAAATAGATAATACAACATCAGCCGAACCATATCTCTTCAGAAGCTTACCGACAAGTGCCGGTTACACAGGAAAGTATCCGGTCGAAATAATAGAGGTCACCGCCCCAATTAGCGTTAAACAAGGCGAAGTAGCATCCTTTAGTGTTAAACTTCGAAATAACGACGAAATCGAACATTATGTAACAGTAATCCCATACTTCCAAATGAACCTAAAACCACTTCCAATCGATATTATTCCCCCTGCTTGTGAAGGACCAATCGCCCCAGGTGTCGCCTATAACCAAACATTCGGAAAAACAACGGTAGGCGCAGCATCTGGAACAATTAACGGCGACACAAAATTCGCTTCATGCTTTTATCTCGGAATCCCGCAAACTTACCACGCAAATGTCACAAAAATAAGTTGGCGTGGCTACAGCGGATCCCAAGCCAAAGCAAGAGCAATAATATATAGCGCAAACCAAACAGACGGAACTCCACTACAACTTGTTGGAGTAAGCCAGGAAACAACTCTCTCAACGATAACGCAATGGTGGAACTTCACCTTTGATCCTCCCGTCATGCTAAGCCGAGGATACCATTGGTTAGGCTTAATTTCTGAACCAACAACTCTCTACTACCGATTTGACTATGCATACGTCCCAGAAATTAATGCGTCAGCATTCGCCTACAATAGCAATCTATACTCAGATGGGCCATCCAACCCCTTCGGGACACCAACATACCTGAACAGATCTATAAGCATATACGCCACATACGACTTAATCCAAGACTGCGGAATGGAGGCCTCATTCCCAAGATACATTCCAGAAAACGCTCCAACGGGCACAGCAACAATGTATGTAAGCGCACTAATTGGTTCCTACCCTAACTGCTTACCAAGAAACGGTGGTGCCGCCTATTGCCCCGATAAACAAGTAAGCTTTACAATTATAAGCAAAACAGGCACAGGCAACCTTAATCAACTTATGAGCCCAACGGCCGAACTAACATCGCAAGAGGGATACTATGAACTGCTATTTCAACCTTCACCTGGCAACTTTACACTCTATGCCAGCTGTTACTACCGAGGAGAAACCGCTACTGCCACCCTAACTTTTCAAGTGATACTGATAGGCGACGTAAACGGTGATGGAAAGGTTGACGGCAAAGACCTTGCTATAGCTTCCAAAGCATTTGGCACAAAACCTGGCGACCCACTTTGGGATCCACGCGCAGATGTGAATCAAGACAACAAAATTGACGGTAAAGATATAGCCATAATATCCAAAAACTTTGGGCAGACAGGCTAAAATCTTACCTCAACGCAATCCTTTAATTCTAAGTGTTTAATAAAAAAATTGAGTAGGCAAGGCTGACTAATGAAGAGAACTTGTTCAACAACCTACAAAAAACAAGCTTCCCCTATTATCTTTTTTCTAACTCTCAATTTAGCACTGATTTCTATAAGCTTTGGACAAACTACACAACTTGCAGTAATATCTCCAACACAAATCTGTGTCCCAGCCGAATTTCAAGTTGACATTAACATAACAAACGTTGTTGATTTGTATGCTTGGCAAATAAAGCTTTACTACAATCCTACAGTATTGGAGTGGATAAACGTTACATTACCTTCTGGACACTTTTTTGAAAGAAAACCTCACACCGATATATACTTGATCAACAGCAGTGACTTTCAAGGAACTTATATACTATGCACGGTTTCTCTTGTTGGCGAAATCTCCGGCGTCGACGGCAGTGGAACACTCTGTCAGATATTCTTCAAAGCCAAAATGGCAGGGTTCTCTAAATTAGAATTTTCCAGACCATTAGGCGCAGGTGGAGACACATGGCTCTCCAAAAGCAATCTTCTTTACAATATTCCATTTACACCCATCGAGAGTTCTGTCAATGTTGAGGGAATTGACGCTGAAGAGCCAATGGTCTTCATAACCTTCCCGCTTAATGGCTCTGAACTCAGATCATCAACCATAACTGTTAGATGGAATGGAACAGACAAAATCTCAGGCATAGACTACTACAACCTTAGACTAGACTACGGCTCATGGGTCAGCCTAGGAACAAAAACCACATATATCCTTACCAAATTAAATGATGGAGAACACACCATTGAAGTGGAAGCATATGACAAAGCTGGAAATACGAATCGAAGCACAGTAACTTTCACTATAAACACAAGTCCACTTTTTGGACCAGGTTACATAGAAGAAACCGCCATAGTCATCTTGGTTGTCTTATTAGCGCTTGGACTCATGATCTATTTATGGAAAATTAGAAAGCAATAAAAGTCGTACAGTGAATTTTATGAGGCGTTGATTGGTAGAAATAGTTTCCAGAAACTTTAAATTATTTAAAGCATAATTTGAATGTCAAGAGAAGGGAGAAAATTGAAAGTGAATATGCTAAAAACAAAAATTATTCTTTTCCTATGGTTGCTATCATTTGCGTTGCTACCAAATTTATCTACCACAAAAGCGTCATCTTCAGCCACACTCTATATCGATCCCTTAAACATCATTGATCCAAATGTAACTCCAGGCACTCAACTGTCTTTCCTCATAAAGGTCGACAATGTGACAGATCTTTATGCTTGGCAAATAAAACTCTACTATGATCCAGAATTTCTCAACTGGACAGGAGCAGATTACCCACCAGGTCACATCTTCCAGGGGAAATCAACTGCCCCGGTAACGCCAGTAAACGCAAGCGATCCTGAAGGTGTTTACGTATTGTATTTCCTTTCCTTAACAGGCGCACAGTCTGGTTTCACCGGTAGCGGAATATTATGTAGAGTTAACTTTACAGTGATAGCTAGAGGAGTGTCGCACCTTCATTTCTCAAGGCCTTTGGGTGAAGACACTTG
>JAWBOR010000060.1:0-10108 GCA_038826015.1 Bathyarchaeia archaeon | reverse complement strand
CTTCATAGAAACTAGAAGGAACGAAAAATTATCAGATATTATTCATAAGCTTACAGAGTCGTCGCCTGAATTTGAACGTATGTTAATTGACCCAGAATTGAAAGACCCGCGTCCCAACGCAATCATATTAATAAACGGTAAAGAACTTAGCGTCTTAAAAAAAGGATTGGAAACACTGGTCAAAAACAACGACGAAATAGTTTTCATACCAGTAATCCACGGCGGAAAGACATTTTCTTTTAGATATTGAAACCATGAGACGGGCTCATTTCACCACATATAAAAAATGGGAAATCGAAGTTAAGTGCTCCGCAATAGGTTTAAATTCTTGAATTTTAGGCTTGTGGTGTAGGTTCGCCTTGAGTTGAAGTTCTGATATTTTGGCGCATATGTCTCGAGGGGTCAGATAGATTTGCAATGGTGTAAAATTGGTTTTCACATGGGTAAGTCTTAAATTAGCTGTAATGGCGATTATTATACGAATTTAATTGTCTGAAACCGCGAAATGAGCCTAAAGGGGTTTGTCGCAATGAAACAACTCTCGTTATTCGGAGAAGCCGGTGAAGGACTAAGGTTTAAAGTAGATGAAGGGAACATAGTCACAAATGCTAAATGTGGGCCAACTCCCCCAGGAAGTGGTGATAAGGTCTGCCTTTTGTAATGCTCATTGTATCCCGTGCTATGCCTATAGTTATTCTTGGCCAGAAAAGGCGAAAATGAACAAAGAAGTTGTCACTGTTTCTGTGGACAGACTGATTGGCGAATTCATAGAATTTTTTAATAAAACATCAATTCCGGGTAATAAATTCTCATATAACTGGTTTAGAATTCTTGGTGGGGAACCTTTTCTGAACAATAAATCCTTAAAAGATTACGTAAATTTTCTCATGAACATTCCTGATGATATTTCCCCAAAGTTTAACCGTTCTATACTTATTCAAACAAACGGAATATTTTTAGGTACAATTGGTAAAGACGAAATGAATGAAATTCTTAGCCCTCTTAAGGATAAGCCATTTAAGATTATTATCGAAATCTCGATTAAAGGCTCCAACTCTGAAGAGTTTAAGATCATCACACAAACACACGAAAATAGCGCTAAAAAATTTCATGAAGCCCATCTGACAGCGTGCGAAACTCTAGAGTATATTCACACCTACATACCGAATATTGATTGGACAGCCGTCGCTGGGTTTGGAATAGGAGTAACTAACTTAGTTGCTGGGAACTTCAACAGAAAAGAATATGTGAAAACTTTTTATCATCCAGAAACGAACAAACCATTTTATCACACTGATTGCTGGGATAACCATTTTTAAGAGAATATATGACTTTCATGTAGAGAAATATAGAAGTAAATTTGGAGACAAATTTCCTACATTTGGTATAGAAGATAGGCAAGAATGGAAATTTTTCTTGGGTGGATTAAGAAATTGTAAAAAATATGCCAGTGATTATTTCTACGACGGTTACGATGTCTATATACGGCGAAGTAAACCAAGAATTCCAGAATTAGAGCAATATTTGAGTGATATGTTAAGAAAATTCTTTTTTGGCGATCCTACTTACTATTATACAAAACTGTTTATGTGAAAATAGGTAATGTTTAATCGAAAACCGTAATTGCCTCGATAAACGCGCGGGTTTTCGCTTTTCTCGGCAGATTTCATGAAGCCTTATTAGCAAGGCAAACCTAGGAATTATCCTGCCAGATTCATAATTATGCTGGAAACAGACTCGAATACGTCCTCCTTTTCTATAAATAAAGGAGAAAATGTTCTGGTGCTCCGGCCGGGATTTGAACCCGGGTTTCCGGCTCGAAAGGCCGGAATACTTGGCCCATTTCACATCATGTTTGACCGGACTATACTACCGGAGCCTTGAACTATATTACCGGAGATGTTTATTTTCTTTTTCTGTATATTACAACTTCGTCTTTTTCGCTGTGTCTAACAAATTCAAATCTTTCTTCAATTAATTTCTTTTCCTCTTCAAGATTTTAGGCTTTTGCTACGTGCTACTCGTCGTCTTCAAAATTTATTAGATGCATGTATAGATCTATGCTCTCACTTTTCTTATGTCCGAGAAGTTGTTGAACCCATTATGTTATCTTTACTAAGACGCTGGTATAATGCCATAGTTGCCCGTAGCATTTTTCGCAGAAATATTCAGAGTTTTCATAACAATGTTCCATTAACCATC
Organism: Bathyarchaeia archaeon; assembly: GCA_038826015.1. GTDB lineage: Archaea > Thermoproteota > Bathyarchaeia > Bathyarchaeales > DTEX01 > JAWBOR01. The sequence goes on along the minus strand of JAWBOR010000060.1, from coordinate 7,906 downwards.
TTAATGGCGATGTCTCAAGTCCTTTTGCTAATTCATTTAGACATTACTAACAGCAAAGGTTAGATGGTCACTTTGATGGTGTCATTTGTTTTTCAGGTTCGCTTTTTACTACTTAGTTTAGTAGTTTCCTTCTGGTGTCGGCATGATGTATAAGGGTCTTCCTTCGCTGAGGGCTTGGGCTGTTTTTCTTCTTGCTCTTTGAACGAGGCGCCATATTGTTCCTCTTGAAACTCCCATTTTTTGTCCAGCTTCTTCTTGTGACAGCCCCTCTAAATCAACCAGCCTGAAAGCTTCAAGTTCGGCTAATTCTAGGAAAATTGGTTCCATGTTTTCGGGTGAGTCAGGGGTGAAGCCGTTTATCCCCAAGCTTCTTCCTAGACGCCTTGACGGAACTGGTCCGAAAGCTATGTTCTCTACATCAAGAAACTTCATGGCTTTTGATACCTTTCTATCTCTTTAACTCTTTAACTTCTTTTTTTGGCTTCTCCGATATTAATGCGGAAAGCTTTTCCCAAACACCCTTCGATTTCTTTGACAACATCGCTTTTCGGAGAGTACTCTATGATTGGCTTTCCATTTACCTTGGCTTCCGTAACCATCGGGTTGAAGGGAATCTTGCCAATAACCTCTATGTCGTTTTCTTTACAAAAACGCCCAATTTTCTCAGTGTTATCCATGTTTATGTCATACATGTTCACACAAACAAAGGGCAGAACGTCGAAATGCGCCAACAGCCTCAATGCCCTCTTTAAATCGTGAAAGCCAGACATTGTAGGCTCAGTGACAACCAAACCAACATCCACGCCTGTGACTGAAGCTATAACTGGGCAACCGATTCTAGGCGGACCATCTATTATTATAAGGCTGGTTTTCTCTTTTTCAGCTAATACTTTGGCATTCTGTCTAACCAAAGTTACAAGTTTCCCCGAGTTTGCTTCGCCTGGGCTCAGCATGGCATGTGCCATAAACCCATGTTTTATCTTTGAAATGTAAGCGTGCCCGGAAATCCGATCTGTCAATGTTACGGCGTTAACTGGACAAACAATAGTGCAGACGCCGCATCCTTCGCATGAAAATGGGTCTATGGTGAAGTTTTGTGTTACAGCGCCGAACCTGCATTTTTCTCGGCATAGACCGCATTTTATACATTTTGCTTCATCAATAACGGCTAATTTTGAGCCCTTGAATTTCTGTGTTTCAAGGATTTCTGGATGCAAAAGCATGTGAAGATCTGGAGCATCCACATCACAATCAGCCACAACAGCCTTTTTTGCCAAAACCGCGAATGAGGCGGTTATGGTCGTTTTGCCAGTTTCGCCCTTGCCACTTAAAACTGTGATTTGGATCATTCGTCAACAAGCCTTCTTGCTTCATTAAACAACATTCTAAACTTTTCTTTCCATTCTGGCATTTCTTGGCTGAAGGGAATACCTTCCGAATAAAGTTCAGCAATTCTCCTCTGAAAGGAATTTCAAGTAGAATTGGTATATTCTCCTCTTCGCAATATTCGTAAACTTTCTTGTCGTCTATGCCAGCCCTGTTAACAACGACGCCTAATGGAATTTTCATATCCTTCAAAACTTGAACTGTTATTTTCAAATCATGTAGACCGAAAGGTGTGGGTTCAGTTACGAGAATACAGAAGTCGCTGTCTTTAACGGTTTCAATCACTGGACACGATGTCCCAGGTGGCGCATCGAGAATAACATTTCTGTTCTTGTCAACACACTTTTTAACTTCTCTAATTAATGGAACAGCCATTGCCTCGCCAACTTCAAGCTCTCCGTAGATAAGCTCTGAATCGCCACTGTAACCCCCGTTTTAATGTTCCAACTTTATGTTTTCCATCAGTAATAGCCTTTTTAGGGCAAACAAGAATACATCCGTCACAACCATGACAAAGCTCTGAAGCTAATTGTTTGCTATTTTTGTTGATGCCGTCGAAACATTGAAGCAATCATGTTAAAAAATAAGGATAAACAGATAAGGTCTAAACGATCGTCTATTTAAACCTAAGATTCACATGTGATCCAATAATTATTTTCGCGACTTGGCTGTTGGTAATGGGAGCAACAGGTTTATAAATACGATTAATCGTATTTTATTTTGATGATGTTCGCAAAGTGAAGGCTTGTGACCGCAGAAGTTTCTCATGTAGTTGAAGAATATCTTGAAATTATTTATAAACTAGAAGAGAAAAACGGTGTTGCTAGGACAAGTGAACTCGTTAAGTTATTGAATGTTGCTCCAGGAACAATCACGAACACCGTGGAAAGGCTTGAAGGAGAATCATTGATAATTCATGAACCTTACAGGGGCGTAAAACTGACTGAAAAAGGGCGCAGAATAGCTTTGCGTGTAGTGAGAAAACATAGGTTGTCAGAACGCCTCCTCACTGATGTTTTAAGTGTTGAATGGGAAAAAGCCCATGATGCTGCTTGCCAACTTGAACACGGCATCTCCGACGAAATAGCCAAAAAAATTGAGAAAGCTTTAGGACATCCCAAGACTTGCCCTCATGGGAATCCTATCCCAACCGAATGTGGAGGCATAACCGAAGAGAATTCCCAACCTCTGACAAAATTCAACCTAAAAGAGAAAGGTGTTATCCTTAGGATAACTGAAGAAGACCCAGAGCTGTTGCAATATCTAAAAACTCTTGGGCTTAAGCCTGAAGTACCAGTGGAAGTTATTGAGAAAGCGCCATTCAGTGGCCCAATAACTATTAGGATAGATGGAAAAGATCACGCGTTGAGCAGTGAAATCGCGGCGCTCATTAAGATTCGAAAAATCAATGAATAACGTGAAGGGACCATCATGGAGTTGCCCTTAACAGCTCTAAAAGAAGGGGAAAGCGGAATAATTACGTCTGTAAAGGCGAATCCTGGACCTGGAGGAGGCAAAGGCTGGGGTTTAAAGAAGAGACTTTTGGACATGGGACTAACACCAGGTACAAAAGTAACTGTGGTGAAGTCGGTTCCATTCCATGGACCCTTAGAAGTCCATGTCAGGGGTTCAAGACTAGCTCTAGGCAGAGGCATGGCTGAGAGGATTTTCGTGGAGATAGCAAAGTGACCGAGAAGAAATTGACCATCGCCTTGGCCGGCAACGCTAATGTTGGCAAGAGTGTCATATTTAATCAGCTAACAGGACTACATCAGCATATTGGAAACTGGCCCGGTAAGACTGTGGAAAAAGCTGAGGGGACCCTTCATTTTAAAGGCTATACCATAGATATCATAGACTTACCTGGAATCTATTCTCTCTCAACTTTTTCAATGGAGGAGTTAGTCTCACGAGAGTACATTACAGTGGAAAGACCGGATTTAGTTATAAACATCGTGGACGCTTCGGTTCTAGAAAGAAACTTATTCTTCACGTTGCAGTTGATGGAGCTTGGAACCCCCATGGTTGTGGCGTTGAACCAGATAGATATGGCGGAGAAGAAGGGGATAAAGATAGACTATGAAAAACTGCAGAAAACCCTGGGGATACCGGTAGTTCCAACCGTGGCGATAAAGGGAAGGGGCATCTACGAGCTGTTAGAGAAATCTGTTGAAGTAATTGAGAAGGGAAGAACAAATCCGCTCGTAGTAAAATATGGAGAAGAGGTTGAAGAGAGAATTAGAGAGTTAGTTAGGTTAATCGAGAAGGTCACTTTTAAGTATCCAGCTCGATGGGCTGCAATAAAGATTCTTGAAGGGGATGAAGAAGTCAAGAAGGAAATACATGAAATAAGTCCAGATATCCTATCTGTTGCAGAAAGACTTGCAAAAGAGATCGAGAGAATCCATGGTCACTCTTGCTCAACCGTAATTACATCTGAACGATATGAGGCTGCGGGCAAAATCGTAAGGGAAGTTCAACAAATAATCCCAAAAGCAAGGCTGCCTATGAGTGAGATATTACATACCGTAACAACTCACAAAATTCTAGGTTATCCAATAATGGTTCTAGTGGTTTTATCCATATTCCAATCAATCTTTACCTTTGGAGACTATGTCTCAAAATTGTTAAGCCATATCCTTTATAGCTTGGAACCACTTTTCGAAGGTCTGCTAGGTATTGGTATAGCGAAAGACATAGTGTGGGGCGGAATCGCGGAGGGGATTATCGCGGGCATCACAGTCGCATTACCCTACATCGCCCCTTTCTATCTGGTACTCTATCTTCTCGAAGACTCAGGATACCTCAGCAGAATAGCCTTCCTAATGGATACACTAATGCATAAGATGGGATTACACGGGAAGGCCTTCATCCCATTAATGCTTGGATATGGCTGTAACGTGCCGGCTTGTTTGGGCTGTAGAATAATGGAAACCGAGAGGGAGAGGCTTCTCGCAGGCTTTGTCACCACCCTAGTGCCTTGTGCTGCGAGAACTGTTATAATACTTGGTCTTGTTGGAACATTCGTTGGTTTTCAGTGGGCATTGGCGCTATACGTGATCGACTTAATAATTATATTTCTTCTTGGGAGATTGGCATTTAAAGCCTTGCCTAGTGAGCCGACAGCCCTAATAATGGAGATGAATGATTACAGGGTTCCACACCTGAAGACTGTAGGTAAGCAAGTGTGGTTTAGGCTTGAGGAATTTATTAAAATCTCGTTTCCGCTTATAATTGTTGGTAGCTTCGCAATTAAGTTTATGGAAATTCTTAACTTGCTACAACCAGCTGCAAACGTTCTAAGCCCGGTAACCGTTACTTGGCTTGGGCTGCCGGCCATAACTGGAATAACGTTGATCTTCGGTGTTCTAAGAAAGGAGCTTACGTTGATAATGCTCGCGACTTTATTTGGGACAACTGATTTCGCGCAGGTTTTAACGCCGTTACAGATGATAGTATTCGCTTTAGTGGTGATGCTCTACATACCATGTGTAGCAACCATTGCTGCTTTAATTAAAGAATTCGGCTGGAAGAAAGCACTATTCATATCTGTATTTGAGGTGTTTTTCGCCGTTTTCATTGGTGGAATGGTCCTGAGAATCTTGTTGTTTATGAAAATACCTTGAAGAGAAAATAGATTCCTATTTTCAGTTAAACACTTATTTTTTATCCTATTTAAATGTTGATTCATAGATTTACATATGCTTGGAAACTTTCCATCTAAGTTTATGCACCAACATTAAGGGCTAAAATTTTATAAAACGCTTTTAACACCATCTTTTGCATGAAATTTTAACTGGCATGGCAAAGCCAAGGTCTAAGTAAAGAAAAACCTTAAAAGCTAACTCAAGCAGTACTTCGAAATTAAAGTTGACATCACTAGAATCAAGTGTGGGAAAACCAAACAGTTGAAAATCTCCTAAACGAGGAGGTTCTTCTCTCACCCGAATACTTAAGAAATGAAATTTCATCATGGAGTCCAAGAATTGTAATTGTCGATTTTTTTAGCCATGCTTCAAAAACTTTTTATGTTTGCATATCTTTGGTTTCCAAATACGTCGCGGTGAAAAAGTTGGATTTTAATGGATTTTTGGAGATACTTATCCTAGTTGCAATATCAATAGAACTTTATGCATTATATGTTCACACAAAGACTGATAGCCGAATTGATGAGCATATTAACAATACTAACATGCGTTTAGAAAGATCTGATGAGCTAATGAAACTCTTAGATAACCATATGTTGAGACTTAGCGAACACATGTTGCGACTTGATGAACACATGAATAAGATAAACGAACATATCGATAAGTTAAGCGAACAAATGGTTAGGTATTCTGAAGATGTCAAAAGGCTTGATGATCTGATATTGAAAATTAGTAACTATTCAGCCAAAAACGAATGAAGTTTATACGTGACTGCGTATTACGTATGAAGGGAAGATTGGGGTGGGGATTAAAAGTTAATGCACACACAAAAAAAATATTGAGTGTTGACGGTGAGTGAACAGTATTGTGGGTGCATGTTGATGATAACGTAAGTTCAATATCAAAGAGAGTATTTAAAATGCGTATATCCTTTCTCTAAAAAGGATATACTCGTTCTGAGTGTGGATATTTGGGTAAAGGTTAAATTGTGGGAAAGTGGTATTGACAGTAGGGGAATAGAGAGCAGGTTAGTGAGTTTTAAACTCATACTCTAGTCTCCAATTAGAGAAACCTGCAATCTATTTCCCCTAAATTCTAAAAGAGGCTTATTTTAAACTTATTTTAGCGGAAGTTTTTTAAGATAGTTATTCTTAGAATATAGCGGAGACTACGAGTATGGGTAGAAAGATAAAGGTAGAGAAAATTATACTGGATAGTTTCGGTAATTTTTTGGGAATGGAAAAAGGATGCATAATCCTGAGAGATAAACATGGAAAAGAAAAGAGGTATCCAATGTTTGAAGTGGAGATAGGCGAGGTAGTTCTGATGAGTGGTAACTTGGTAAGCACTGGAGTTCTATCGGCTTTGGGCTTTTGGGAGATAGACGTTCTAGTAACTACAAGAAACGGATATCCTATAGCCATGCTGAAGAATCTGGAAGACGATGCTCACGTAAAGACTAGGATATGTCAATACGAAGCTCTAAAGAATGGTAAAGGAGTCTATGTAGCTAAACATCTTGTGATAGGTAAGGTTGAAGGACAGAATATACTGCTAAACAAATACGGTCTAAAACCAAACCAATCCATAAACCAAATAATAGAGAGCCTCGAAGAATCTGATTTGAGGGCGCTGAGAAAGAGACTTCTAAGCATAGAGGGAAAACACGGCGAATATTACTTCAGACAAATCTTTCAGCTGCTCCCAGAAAATCTTAGACCAGTTAAACGAGTAGGATTCAAAGCCTATGAGGGAATAAATAACACTTTCAACCTAGCCTATACGATACTGTTCTGGAAGTGTTACAGAGCGTTAATCAAGGCTCATTTAGAACCTTACTTGGGATTTCTGCACAATATACAGTATGGAAGACCTAGTTTGGTATGTGATTTCGTAGAGTTATACCGTCATCTGGTAGATGACTTCCTGATTCAGTATTGTCAGAACCTCAAGCCTAAAGACTTCAGTGCCAAAACTGAAACATGGGAAAAGAAGAAGGGTAAGCGAATATACTTGAACCATTCTTTAACGAATGATTTAACGAATAGACTAAACGATTACTTTAAGCAAACGGTTAAGGTTCCAAGAATGAAGAGAGGAAATAACCAAGAGTTAGAAACTCTGATCAACGAAGAGGCTCTGCTATTAGGTAAATATCTTAGAAGCGAAAGGGAAAGCTGGAATCCTAGAATAGCAATTCCGTTATCTAAAGAGAAAAACTGATTTGAAATTGCAAGAATGAGAAGCTGATAAGAATATAGTCCAGCCTAAGATTTAAAGCTAATTTAATAGAGAGAGCATTCCTAATAACTTTAAATCAAATAATAAGGAGGTTTAGTTCTTTGGAATGGACTCCTGAACTTGTTAGTATTGTCAGCATTATAGCATCTTCAACTATAGCTATATTGAGCCTTTATTTCAGTTATTGGGAGAGAAAATCTGACAAAGAATTCCAAGCTAAAGAGAAAAAGATCGAAAGAGACTTTCAAGCTAGGCAAAGAGCTGAAGGTTATTACCGTCCTTTGTATGGTCGGATTGCTGTTCTTGACGAAATGATAAGGGGCTATCTAAGATCATTGAGGAAAGGGAGAGCAAAGGTTTTTTCAGTTCAAGATTCTAAGTACAAAGAATTGACCTCAAAGGAAATATTGGACGAATATTTGAAATCTTACAATGAATTTACAAGCTTTTATATTAAGACAAAATGCGAAGGTTATGAACTTTTTATATCGGAAGACCTGAAAGATGCTTTAGTTAAACTCTGGGCTAAAGCAGACGAATTCTCTGAAAATAATGAAAAACTAAAGGATAGTGAGGAAATAGAGAGCTTTCACAGATTGGCTGAGGAGACCACAAGATTAATGGAGAACCTA
>JAWBOR010000059.1:0-10257 GCA_038826015.1 Bathyarchaeia archaeon | reverse complement strand
CCTGAAACATTTGCCAATCGTTCTCTTCTGCGAGTTTCCGCGCAAGCATCGTTGTTATAAATTTTGGGTGTAGATCTCGGTGGTCGCCGTATCATTAAAAAATATACTTTATTAAGTGACGCCCCGTTGAAACTGAATTTTAAGAGGTTTTTCGGATTCCTATATTCTTTTAAGAATGTTATTCTCATTTGGTTACTAAGTCACATTTTTGTTTTCACTCTAGGGTTTATTGTAACCTACTTGAATGAAGGCCCATCTTCACCGCTTTCGATTATTATGCGTCAATTTTGTCGTTGGGACAGCAATATTTACATTGACATTGCAAAGAACTGGTATGTTAACGTTGGAGAGCAAAGGCTTTACATTGTGTTTTTCCCTCTTTACCCTCTCTTAATTCGGTTAACAACCTTTGATTATCAGTATATCAACTTGTCAGCGCTTTTAATCTCAAACTTAAGCTCTCTAATAGCTTCAATCTACCTCTTTAAGCTTGTCAAATTTGAATTTGAAGAAGACGTAGCTGAGAGGGCGGTTCTTTATCTTAATATTTATCCCACAGCCTATTTCATGTCCGCCATTTACACGGAAGCCCTTTTTCTAGCTTTAATCATGACATCTGTCTACTATACCAGAAAAGAAAGATGGTCTATTGCAGGCATTCTTGGATTCCTGGCTACTTTAACCAGAAGTTTTGGCGTAGTATTACTACCCACAATGCTTGTTGAGTATTTCCTTCAAAGAAAATGGAGATGGAGAAAAATTGACAAAAACATATTATGGACAGGATTGGTCTTTGTTGGCTTCATAATTTATTTGTTCATCAACTACCAAGTCACTGGAAATCCCTTCACTTTCATGGAAATTGAAAGTTCGCACTGGTATCAGAACTTAGATCCGATGTCCGGTTTGAATAATGCTTGGCGCTGGGCGACTACCGCATCCTTCCCAGACAACATAATGCTTGGTAGTGCACAGATAATTTTCGCGGTTTTAGGATTGTTAAGCATCGTTGGAAGTTTGCTATTGCACCTGCGTCTCTCTTACGCTGTGTATGCGTTCTTCACATGGATGATGAGCATATCTACAGGATGGTGGATAAGCGTTCCAAGATACATCATGGCTGTGTTCCCATTATTTATGTTGTTTGGACTTTTTGGACGACGAAGAGGGTTCAACTACTTGGCAATAGCCATCTTTTCCACAGCGTTATATTCATTCACAATCTTATTTTCCTCAGGCCAATGGGCATTCTAGCACACATGCCCCCAAGAAATTTTCAAAACCAAAAAAATGATAACATTTCCAACAAAGAACTTTATGGTTTTCCGAACTCAACTCATGTATATAAGAGATGCCCCCTAATTTAGAAAGATATTTCTGAATGAACAACAACACTAGGTTCAGCACCCCCCCGGCAGTTGAGCGCCATCTCTTAGAAAGCAGACAAATGATATAATGCCAGTACAAAAGGGCCCGTGGTCTAGCACGGATTAGGACATCGGCCTGCGGAGCCGTAGTCCCACAGTGGGCTTGGCGCGGAAAGCCGGAGATCGAGGGTTCAAATCCCTCCGGGCCCGCCAAAAGCAAATGGGTTCAAATGTGGGTTTTAGATATCTGGTTACGACAAAATTATTAACTGTTCCTAGAAAATGTCTCTGAAAAGCCTTTTAGGACGATTTGAAGTTGGGCGAGGATTTATGGCGTCTAAGAATATCATTTTACTTTTATCAACAATATGAGACGCGTGTTGTGTACGCTTGAAAATGCGAGTTTCCCACTGGTACACAGTTGTCAACGATTATTGACTTAGGAGTCAACGTTGATAGGATTATAAGAGGCTAAGAAGTTATTTTGTTATGTGACGGAATATGGGCTCAGATGATCTTTTTGAGGCTGTGTCGCACCCCTTACGGATAGAGATTGTTAAAGTGTTAGCTAAGAAACCTATGCGTTTCGCCGATATTAAAAGAGAACTCAAAATTAATAGTAGCGGTCTCTTAGATTTTCATTTAAAGAAGTTGGATGATCTAATTACAGTTGATAAAGAAGGAAGTTATGTTCTGACTGAAAAGGGATTTGCTGCACTTCAAGTAGTGGAAACCGCATCTAAGTATGGTTGGCAGAGAAGAGCCTTCTGCCTAAACCTTTTGGCATGTATCTTATTAAATGTCTACATTTTATTGTGGGATCGAATTTTTCTTTTAATATCGTTACCCATATCCGTGGCATGGATGGCGTTTTATAGTTATTGGATCTTTGTCAAAAGACGAATTCGCCTAAAAATAGCGGGCAAGACTAATACATAATTGATAGCTGAAAGATTCTAACTCATGTTTTCTTTTGTTCCGTCAACCGATTGATTGGTTTAGTATTGGGAATTTAAACGGGGATTTAGATCTAAGCGGGCCCGCCATTGAATAAAAATATGATGAGAAGTAGATTTCATGTTTTACTGGCGAATCTGGGTTTAGAATTCACTTTAATGTTAGAGGACTTCTTTTTTTGGGGAGGCAACCGTCATTTTCGCATGGTTTCATTTGAATAAATGCCCTTCTTATATTATATGAATGGTTTATTTGCAGTTTAGGAATCAGATTAAACGACGTTATTACTGTATGCGTCGTGTTTAAATCAATAATTATTGAGGTATTTAGAAAAGACAAAAAGAAAGGATTAAATTCTAGAGTCAAGTATACCACTCTGGGTACAAGGGTGAGTATATGACGATTAAGGCTTATATCCTTTTTAAGGTAAATTCGGGCACTGAAGGAGATGTATGCAGGAAACTTGCTGATTTTGATGAAGTGTTAGATGCGAGTATAATATACGGCGAATACGATTTAATGGCGTTGGTCAGCGTACAAGAAATAGAAGATTTGCACAAACTCTTAGAGAAGATTAGAGGCATCCCAAGCATAATTTTAACATCGACCATGATTATAGCTAAACAGTATAAAGGCAGAAACAAAATCAATACATTAAAAGCCATGGAAAAACTCAAGTAGAGTCAGTTGATTAAACAGCTAAAACGAAGACCGCTGTGGTCTATACGGTAAATGTTAATGGGTTATTCTCGACTGAAAGTCAAAGAAGAAAACACATGAATTTTGTTGACTAATCTGAAACTTTCTTATCATCCTCGATGTTTGGTCATTTCGTTTCTGATACTATTATCTTTTCTTATTTCTTCGTAGATTTGAGAACAACATACAGGTGTGAAAGAAAATTTCAAGCCAAGAGTTTCCGCTTTTTTAATTGCCTCTAAACTTGGAAACGCTATAGCATTCACGCCTGCTTCAACCGCTAGAGTATCTGTTTTGACTCTGTGCTCGCCTTTTGGCCTTGCGCAACCTAGGGTTATTGGAATATTAGGCATCGTGAACCTCGCTTGAACTAAAACTTCTATTATCGTTTCAGGCGGCAATGGTTTCACGTTTTCCATTTCAGTGCCTCTGATTGGGAAAAATGCGATCAGGATTAGTGCTGAAGGCTGATATTTAGCTATCATATTTAGAGCATCCATTTCGCCTTTTAATTTGCCGTGGTGAAGTCCTAGAAGTACATGCGGTGTAAACGGGATTCTTGACGCATTTAATGCCTTAAGAGATTCTTCGTAATCTTTTGTAGAGGCGTCTAGATGATAAATTTCTTGTATAGTTTCATCGGAACCTAAAATATCGATCGAGACTGCGTCGACTCCAGCTTCTTTCAGTCTTTTCGCAGTTTCAAGGTCAACAAGCCCAGTATGCATTACAATTGTCAACCCGAGTTTTCTTTTTATTTCAGCAATTGCATCGATGAATCTGCCGATTGGAACAATCCCTTTAGGAAGGCAGCCTCCGCTTATTAGACAGCCAGCTGCCCCATGTTTCTTTGCAACGTTGCATACTTCAACGAGTCTTTGAGGCGTTTGGGCTGGAATCATTGTTTCCAGAATTTTGCCTCCGCAGTGGCTGCAATCCAACGCGCAGAAGCCGCCGGTGATGGATATTGATGGAAAAACATTGATAGACGATTGAAAATACTTGTTTTTATAGTAAACAAAGCCGGGGGCGTAAAAAAAGATTTTCTTACCGAAGTTTTTCCAGCTGATCTCACGTGCTTGAAGAATTTTTTCTTTTAGGTCTTCAGTGGTTTCTCCTAAAAGATTTTCAGCAGCCATGTCTTTTCTATTCTTCAACTGGGTTCATCATCAAACAAAGAACAATAGTTGTTTAAAATGTTATTTCTTTTAGGATAGTAAACTATTCATTCTTTTCTATACTCATGAAGAAGATTCTGTGGCATCTGTTTGTGCCTTACGATAAGATGAACATATAAAGCTGATTATTCCATTTTTTTATGCATGCAAAATGTTTCCCGAAGGCAACGATCTTAGCATATTTCAATCTATAGTAGGTTCATGGTATGAGTCTTTGGAAAACCCTGAAGAGTCTCAAAAACTGGTTCTTTCCGAATTAGTTGAAGGATATGGAAAGACATGTTATGGAAAGAGCCGCGCTGCATCAGAAGTCAAGGACATCTCAGATTTTAGAGATAATTTTCCAATAATAGATTACAAGGCGCTTAATCCGTATTTGAACGAAGTCCAAAGAGGAAATTACACGGCTATTCTTTCTGAACCTCTTGTGTGCTGGGTGATGACTCGGGGCTCTACAGGTCCAGCAAAAGTTTTGCCAGCCACCAAGACTCATCTTGAACAAATATTCACGTGTGGCGCAAGAGCATTAGTAAATTACGTATTAAGAAAAAGAGATTTTGAACTTTTAGCCGGAAACGTTCTCAATCTCAATTTTCCGTCTAATGTTCACACGATGGTTATAGGCGGACGGACAATAACATACGGATACAGTTCTGGAACCTATGCTCGGCTCAATCCTATGTTTAACCAACTCAGTCTTCTGCCCAGACAAGAGGAAATAGATGCTTTAGGCTCAGGAATCACTAAGTCTGATTGGGAAAGAAGATTTGAACTGGCATATCAGCAGGCGTTCAACCGAAATGTGACAGCTGCAATAGGTGTCACACCTGTTATTCTTTCCTTTGCAAGGTATGTAAAGAGAAGACACGGGAAAAATCCTAAAGATCTATGGAAAATCCATGCTTTGTTTTGTACAAGTGTTAGGAAGATTCAGTTTAAATACGCGCCTATATTAAGAAGGTATTTCGGCGAAGTGCCTGTAGTTGAGATTTACAGTGCAACTGAGGGCGTTTTCGCACAGCAAATTGATGATTTACCTTATGTTACGCCGAATTATGATAAGTATCTTTTCGAAGTGGAAACAGGTCGGGGAACTAAGATGCTGCATGAACTTAAACGTGGAGAATGGGGTAAATTGATAATCTCTTCATGTATGTTTCCAAGATATGACATCGGCGATTTGATAGAGTCAGCTGGAAAGAATTACTTCCGCGTCTTTGGAAGACGTAATGCCTTAACACTGCTGGAACACAGACTGTATAGACTATTCTTTAAGTGGTTTCTCTAAGGCTTAGGGGTTCTTCGCGCTGCAAATATCGCTCCTATTATGACCAAGACGCCGAGAATGACCAAGAAAAAAGCTCCAACGATTTCCTTTCTCACGTAACCCGTTACATGCAGATAAGACATTAAACCTATTATTATTAAGATTAAGCCGCCGATTAAGGGACCGATAAAGGCGTATTCGCGTTTCTCATGCTTCTCGGTTTTTTCTGTTTTTTCTTTCTTCTCTTTCTTTTCGTATTTCTCTTCTTTTTCTCCCTTTATTCTCTCCGCAACGTATCGAGGTTGTTCAGCTTTTAAGGCAGCACCGCATTTGGGACAAAAAGTCATTTCTTCTTCTACTTGCGAACCACATTTAGGACAATACGGCATAAACAATCACCTAGTTTAGCAGCTTATTCTTGTTCAATGCCTTATTTAAAACTTGTCAACAATGAAAAAGCGTTATATATCCTAAAAAGAAACAGTTTAACGAGGAAAAAACATTGACTGAGAAAAATAAGGATTTTCAAACCAGATTTGGGGAAGGTTTAATCAGCGGCATTTCTGTTGGAGTTTTCTTTATTTTGCTCGGAGCTATTTTTGCTACAACCCCCAATCTCTTTGATAAAATTATCGAGTTCTTCAAAGACTTCGATATTAAACCCGTTCCCAACATCGAATTCGTTTACCTCCCAGTTCCAAAAAGCCCTTGGCTTCACTCAGCGGTTTACTCAGCTTTGGGTCAATTCAGTATCATCTGGGGAACCTTCCAAATCGTCATTTTGGCACTCAGATTTGTCGCAGGCTCTTCATTGAGTAAGAAAGCGGAAACAGTTTCAGATATTGTTTTCTGGTTTGGCGTATATTATCTTGTCACTATATGTCTTAACACAAGCACAACTTTAACAATATGGTTTGTATTCTGGGCTTTGGTGATAATGCTTATTGGTTTGTCGCTTATTGTGAGAGCCGTTATCCTCGCTATTCGAATATAAGCGCTTCATAAGGAAGGTTCACTAGACAGATACAACACTGATATCTCGCTGTTCTGGCTAAATCGCATAGGGGTGACAATGATTTTTTATTTGTCACACTTGTCTCTCATCATTGACGCCATCATTAATGGAAGGATAACTGTAGCATCGCCTTCAATTGTTACGTGCTTTGCTGTTTCTTTTACTTTTCCCCATGATATAGCTTCACGGACTTTGGCTCCAGAGAGACTTCCATCCCATTCGACAGCTGTGGTTACATAAATCGCGTAGTCTAAACCTCCTTTGAACTGATTCCACCAGATTACATGATGTTTAGATATTCCGCCTCCTATGATTAAAGCCCCAGTTCGCTCAGATTCAAAGATTAAATCGCTGAGCTCCTGTTCATCTTTAAGCGTATCAATCTCCAGTTTATGATCTTGAGAAAACATCCATAACTGATAGCCAACAGCTCCATCAGTGATGCCTGGCACATAAATTGGTATTTCATTCTTAGACGCCCAATATAATATGGAGTCTTCGCCACATATTCTTCGCCCTATCTCTTTGCACAGTTCTCGGCTGGAAAATTTTTTGACGCCTTCTTTCCAAAGCGCAGATAAAAGCTCATGAATCTTTTCTTCGATTATCAACCCATAGCTTTCATTGGGAACAAGGACATTTCCCAAACGATTTATGCCTTTTCTGTGAAGTTCATGATCGTCCATGTCGAATGAGCCTTGATAATAGTTTTTCCAGCTCCTAGCTAAATCATGGTCCAAAGTTCCGCATGTGGTTACAATAACATCCACATAACGCCGTTTAACCATCTCTCTCAAAACGCCTCGGGTTCCCGTTGCCACAATACAGGCAGGAAAAGAAAGAAACTTTACACATTTAGGGTCATCAATCATCTTTTTTAAAATGTCAACTCCTGTAACAATCTTTTCCGCGGTGAACCCCCATGCCATTCGCATCTGAGAGATAAGTTCGCTGATTGTCATATTTTCATGTAGACGGTAATCTTTGACTATTTCGAATTCTTTACTCATTTATTAGTCTCCGCAGATTTATTTCGATTTAGATAGATTTGGCATTTCCTATAATCTTTGCGGAAAATTAAAGATGTTCAATGCCTTGTAGAAAGTTGTAGACGCATTTTGGCATTTCTTGTCCGTATCCTCCTTCGAGAACAACAAAGATTTTCCGTTTTAATCTGGCAATCAACATACCTATAACGCTGTAGACCTCTTCGCTTAATCCAAGCCCGCAGACTGGGTCACGTTTATGCGTATCAAACCCAGCTGAAACCGCAGTTAAACTGGGATTAAACTGCTTAACCTTTTTCAAAGCCGACTTTAAGGTTTCAAGATACTCTGATTCTCCCACGTGAGATCTCAGAGGATAGTTAAGACAGTTTCCTTCAGATGTTCCTCCGGTTCCAGGGTAAACCCCATGCCTATGAAGCGAAACGTAAAGTACTCGCGGTTCTTTAAAAAAGATCTCTTGCGTCCCATTGCCATGGTGACAGTCAATGTCGATTATTGCCACTTTTTTCACTTCACTAAGAGCTTTCTTGCAAGCTATGGCGATGTTATTGAAGTAACAGAAGCCAAGTGACGGTGCTCCCAAGGCTCTTCCGTTAATGCCTGCATGGTGACCCGGCGGCCTCATCAAAGAAAAAGCCTTTTCACCGTTTAATGCTAACCTCATACTTTTAATAGCGGCGCCAGCTGAAAGCCTAGCATACTCATACATGCCTGGAAGATTAGCCGTGTCAGAGTCATAGAAAGCGCCGTTTTTTATTTTTTCTATAAAATCTCTTTTGTGAACTAGCAACAAGTCTTCTTCAGCGCACGGCTCAGCCGAAATAAATTTGAAGTCTTTTTCTCTAAGTAGTCTATAGACATTGTAAACTCTTTCAGGTGACTCTGGATGTCCAAGCTCCCAGTATTCGAGGCATTTCTCAGAAAAAACGATATACATATCTGCTTCTGAAAATATATGAAATGGCGAGATAACTTTTTTGGAAGATAACCTTAACAGAAGCCTATTTAACTATGAAGATAGATATGCATTTTTCAAATACTCTTCCACCAAGTAGCAGAAAAGATGGGCAATGATGTTCGATGAATCTTTACCTAGGAAGATTAGAGTTTCCATTGGTTCGGCAGTCATCTTAGGTTTAACAAAAGGCCTGCTTGATGCGAAACCAACAACCATTTATCTGCTCACTTATAAAATGGGAAAATGTTCAGCCAGCTGCGCATTCTGCCCGCAATCCAAGAAAAGCGACGCTAGGTCTGACATGCTTTCAAGGGTTGTGTGGCCTATTTTTCAGACGGAAGACGTGATTCGCCGAATTGCCGAGGCATTTGAAAAAGAAAAGATAAAACGTGTGTGTATTCAAGCCTTGAACTATCCCATGGTGCAGAATGATATAATTTGTTTAGCTGAAAAAGTTCGGTCTGTCTCTCAGGTTCCCATTTCGGTTTCATGCCAGCCACTTAACCGTGAAGACATAAGTAGACTATATCAAGTAGGCGTTAACAGAGTAAGCATAGCCTTGGACGCGGTTACCGAAGAAATCTTCTCTAAGACAAAGGGCGTTTTAATTGGCGGGCCTTACACTTGGGAAAGACATTTTGAAGCGTTAAAAGAGGCAGTGAATATTTTTGGAAGAGGTTGCGTCACTACGCATCTTATAGTAGGTTTAGGGGAAAAAGAGGAAGATTTTGTTCGTATGATTCAAAGATGTGTGGATCTTGGGGTTTATCCAGCTGTCTTCGCTTTTACGCCGATACCTGGTACGTCTATGGCGAATCATCATCAGCCATCTTTAAGCAGTTACAGAAGAATCCAATTGGCTCATTACTTGATGACAAATGGGATAAAACATTATAAGGATATGAGGTTCAATGACGATCGGCTAATCGACTTCGGTCTTCCACCAAAAGAACTCAGAAAAATAATCAGAACTGGAGAACCCTTCAAAACATCAGGGTGCCCAGGATGCAACAGACCTTATTATAATGAAAGACCTGGAGGACCAATCTATAACTATCCTAGAAAACCCACGTCTAAGGAGATATCTGAGATTGAAAAACAGACCATTCACATCTCTCGTTAGGTTCTTTTCAAAAACGAAGGGAATTGACTGTTTGAGTTGAAATATAAAAAAGTATGAAGGAGATAGGTTTTTATTTTTTGGCCAAGCCCAATGCTCCGCCGACTATTCCTAAGATTAATCCGATGAGGAAGCCGCCGCCTGTGATTATGCTAAGTATCGAGAAGATTATTACTAAGATTCCTCCCACAACTTCTTTTCCAGGTATGTAAATTAACACAGCGCCGATAAGAACAAGAATGGCGAAAATCATGCCTATGATGGCGTAAGCTATCAATAATCCTCCTGCAAATTCTAGGATGTTTACTAATGTTGCTAACCCCACGGCGCCGAGTATAGCGGATGCAAACGCAATTATAATCGCATTTATCAATATTAGAATTGCCGCTATTAGAGAAATTACAAAGCCTGCTGTAGCCCTTTTCCTCTCAGTCACAGCAACCATTTTCTGTCACCAGCACTTAATTCTCTTGGCAATATTTTTAAAATTTTTGGTCTTTTTAAAAAAAAGGTTTGAGAGACGAATTGAAAACCGTAAAGTCGCGACAATTGTCTTTTTGTTTAGATCAAAAACATTGTCTCAAATACATCCGTATGGAATAAAAAGGTTTTATAATTTTAGATCATATAATTAATGAAAACGTAGAATAGAATGTAGTTTAGTGGAAGTGAAGGCAACATGAAGATTT
>JAWBOR010000058.1:0-10319 GCA_038826015.1 Bathyarchaeia archaeon | reverse complement strand
GGCTCTAAACCTTTTATTTATTTTTGAACAGTCGTTTTCGAAGCTTCTTGGAAAAGCTTCTTTACAGCTGAAATCCGTGCTTTCTGTGCCAAGACATCTTTACTTACAAAGTCTAATGCTTCTTCTGGGCACCATTCTATGCATTTGGGGTTGCCATTGCAAAGATCACATACGAACACAACTTTTTTATCCGGATGCAACATGATGGCGCCATAATCGCATGCTTCAATACACCATCCGCAACCATTGCATTTGTCTTCGTCAACCTTTATGGTGCCATTTTCCTCGGATTGGCTTAATGCGTCACGTGGACAAGCAGCAACACAAGGTGCGTCTTCGCATAGTCTGCAAGCTAACGACATGTTGATGATCGTATCTAACCGTACGACACGTATTCTAGACTTAGTTGGGTTAAATACTTTTTCCTTTTCAAATGAACAAGCATATTCGCACACACAGCAGCCGACGCATTTGTCAGGATCAGCTGAAATAAATTTTCTCGAATGAATACGCGACATATTTCCACCTCAATTTTTTCATTATTTTAATCTTAAACCTCTTTCACAATAACTCCAAGATCTTCTATTTCTAAATCTTTGAGCTTCTCGAAAGTCGGCATGCCTTCCTTTGTCCATCCACGGTGAGCGTAATAATCATCAAGCATGAATTCCAGTTCTTCTTTCGAGATGTAGCTCCCCTTCGAAACGGTATCGTCTGGAATAGGCGTACTCATAACTTTAGGGGGAAGACTGTCATCTTTCCTCGAAAATCCTTCTCGAATATTAAATAGTCTCCCCAATGTATTTATTCTTTCACCAGCTTGCCTAAGTTCTTGCGCTGTCATTTCGATTCCAGTAGCCAATGTGTAATAACGCGCAAGATCTTCGAATTCTTTGTAGTACACGCCTCGAGAGAACTTGCAAACAATAAGTGAATCAATTATAGTATAGAGATCTTCAATGTCGATGACAAACTTTGATCGTCCTTTCTCTACCTTAAAGCGGTCAACTGTTCCTTTGAGGTCAACACCATAAGCACCATGCCTATTGTGATCGGCTCCACGGAAAGAAACAGCATAACCTATAGCAGCGGTCTTCAAACCTCGAATATCATAGCCAGTCATCTCTAGCCCTTTTATGTGATTGGCGTAATTCTCAGCGCCCTTGCCGATCTTCTCAGCAGCTCTTTTGACTCCTTCAGCTAAAATATCACCTAATCCTTCACGTTTACCTATCTTATTAACAAGTTCGATGACTGCTTCAGCATTGCCAAACCGGAGGTCTAATCCCCCCGTATCCTCTTTGGTTAATAAACCATGCTCATAACAATCCATAGCGAAACCAACAGTGTTACCTGCTGAAAGGTTGTCTAAACCATAGTAATTACATAGATCCATTGCTTTGATTATAGCATCTAGCCTATCTACGCCACAGTGGGGACCGAAGGCCCATAATGGCTCATATTCTACACGGGCCATTGTTCCTTTATATGGTCCTTCAGAGACAACAGCTAAATGTTCGCAACGCATGGCACATGAAGAACAACCGACGATTTTTGCAACGAAATGTTCATTCAGATATTCACCGCTGACTTTTTCGGCTCCTTCGAAAACCGCATTAGTGAAATTTCTTGTTGGTAGAGCTCCCAGCGAGTTATGAACCAGAACGTTAAGCGGCGTCCCTAAAGTTCTATACTTCGCCGTAGCCGGCCCCTTCATCCTTTCATGAATCATCTTAACAAAATCTGAGAATTCCTCGGGTTTAGCAACTGCCACGTCTTTGGTTCCACGCACAGCTATGGCCTTCAAATTCTTAAAACCCATAACAGCGCCCATACCTGTTCTTCCGGCAGCTCTGGTTTTATCATTCATAATGCAAGCGAAACGCGTTAGTTTCTCTCCCGCCAGCCCAATAGACGCCACACGGATGTAATAGTCGCCTAAGTCTTCTTTTATTATGTCCTCCGTCTCTTGGGGAGATTTGCCCCATAAATGTTTTGCATCCATAAGCTGAATACTATCATCATCAATCCAAACATATGTGGGTTTTTCAGCCTTATTTTCAAAGATCACCGCGTCATATCCAGCCCTCTTTAATTCTGCGCCGAAAAACCCATGTGCTTTAGCCTCTCCTACACCGTTTGTTAAAGGCGACTTAGAAACAAATGCATGGCCATTCCCACCAGTTGGAGCAATTGTTCCACTTAACGGTCCAGTGGTAAGAATGAGTGGATTTTCAGGGTCGAAAGGGTCTACCTGTGGCTTTGAATTGTCAAGAAGCAAACGTATTCCAAGCCCGATTCCACCAATATATTTTTTAGCCATCTCTATCTTCAAAGGCTCGATGTGATTTCTCCCTGTGGCTAAGTCAATCCGTAAAATTCTTCCAGCATAACCAAACAATCCTAGCCCTCCAGGTTATTGAATTATGATTAAAAGTAAAGCGAAATATTTAAACATAATTGATATTTACGCTAAAAAGAGATTTCTCTCTTCTTTCAATTCTCATCGATTTTAGTATTTTCATAAAATGAATGTCTATATTACTTCTTCAGATTTAGCGTTTTCTCTTAGCCACCTTGCAACTTCTCGTAATATTGGATGCTCAGATACATCTAAAACAGGAACCTCAAAGCCACTCACCTTAATAGACTGGGCATATTTAGGCATTAAAGCAAAGTTTACCGAGCTCCAGAAAACTCTGCCTTTTAGAAAGTTTTCCATAAGGTCGTTGGTATCAGGCACTAAAGGAAAATAAACGAAGATTACGCCTTCAGCCCACTGTGCAGTGACGGGAAGACCAGACTGCATGAGGCGAGCAAACATTTGATTTAACGTGTCCTTTGAAAACTGGAAATAGTCGAGTATAACGATTTCTTTTGCAGGTTTGTATATGACTTTCACTCTGTCTTGAAGATTCTTCGATTTATTCTTGTTACTCATCGTTTAAGCCTCTCACCCATGGTTTACATGAACGCGTGAAACATAGGCTTTTATTCCTATAGAAAACTAAAAAATCTTTTCCTTAGTCCTACACAATGCCTCAGAACCTTGTTAGGTTATCGAAAGTATGTCATCTTTAGATTCTACTTCTGTTTAAGGAAAAATCGTCTCATATTTCACACATGATTTATTTCTGATTCTTTCGATAATTATTAATATTTACAGATTATAATTCTATTTTCTTGCTGAAAAGCTTCTATTCCTTAGTTTTTTATCCAATTTAAGCCTAATCTACGATTATTGTATTTTTGATACTATAAAAATTATGGAAAAATAAATTAGTTTCGATGGAAAAATTTAAATTAAATATTTAAATTATTTCTTCTACAGTGATATCTTTCATATCAAATTGGAAGTATTAGAAAATGTCAACTCACACTGAAGATTTAAAGTTTCGTCTTGCAACTGTTGATTTACTTAGAACGGCTAAAAAACAGTATACTTACCGAGAATTGTCTGCTGAAACAGAACTTCCAGTAACTGTCTTAAGCAGATATACAAAGGGACATGTTTTACCCAACATTGAGAGAGCCCGCCTACTTTGGAAATCGCTTTCTAAACTCGTTGGCTTAGAAATGGAATTTCAGAAAAGATTGAAATTCAACAGTGAAGGATATTTTGATAACACTGCGCTAATTGGCGACATAAACCTTCTTAGACAAGCTGCAAATTACGCTCTCGCTAAGTTCGCTGGGCAAAGAATAACTAAAATTTTAACAGCAGCAGTTGATGGAGTGCCTTTAGCAACTATGATTGCAAATGCTTTAGGTGTAAACCTTGTGATAGCTAAATCCACTAAGGAAGTCGGCGTCCCTTCTTTTCTTGAAGAAACGTATGTGCTTAATGGCTCTGGTTATACGGTTACATTGTACGTGCCCAAAGACGCCATAAAAAAACGTGACAGTATCCTTATAGTCGATGACATCATAAAAAGCGGCGACACCCAGAACGCATTGTTAAACCTCATTAACAAGGCCAAAGCCGATGTTTCAGGAATATTTGCCATGATAACAGTTGGAAAGTCATGGAGGGAGAAGTTAAATACTCCTCAAAACTGTCATATTGAAGTTATCTTGAGATTAGAATAACTTCGTAAGATATAAAACAAAAGAAAGCTCACTGCAGAAATAGAATTAACGAGTCTTCTCTCTTTTTTTCCATCTTAGATTAGTACTTCTACATTTTCTGCATTTCTCTGCGGTTGCCGCATTACGAACTCCGCACTCACGGCATATTTTCATGTAAAGTCTTTCCTTTTGAGCTATGCTTCTTTTTATTGGATCTGTTATTGGCAATCTCTTTTCTTCCCTATATGTTTGGCATCTTTTCAGATTTGGAAAAGCAATATATATTTTTTGGTCGAATATTATGAATTCAAAATCTTTAATACCGTAAGATATTTATTATTGATTAGTAAAGCAATAACTCCATGATAAAAAAGATATGCAAGGAGTGAGGCGATGAAATGTCGGAGAACAATGCGGTGCTGGTTGGACAAAAACCCGCGATGAACTATGTATTAGCTTGTATAACTCTGTTCCACAGTGGTGCTAAAGAAGTGAATATCAAGGCTCGAGGTCGAGCGATAAGTAGAGCTGTCGATGTCGTTGAGATCGTGAGACGCAAGTTTCTGCCAGATGTAGAAATAAAAAACATAGACATTGGAACGCAACAAATTCAAGGAAGCGAAGGTGGCAACGCATCTACCAATGTTAGCACAATTGAAATAAAATTGACGCGCTAAACAAAACTAGAGAAACAACCTTCCCAACTCCTCCTTTATTTCCGGAGGGTTTAAACATAGGTGAAAACAGAGTTATGCCAGTTCTGTTTACGAAGCGGAATCTTATGTTCGAAATGCAAAATGAAGATTGAGAAGGGAGAGGTTAGTCCATTAGATTTAGAAATCGCCCGTTTACTTGTGTCCATTGAAGATAAGTATCCCTCGCTTCAAGATGTTTACTTTCATAAAACAGTTGAGGCTGACAGCGTTTTAGCCATTCTTGTCAGGCGCGGCGACATCCCCAAAATGCTAAGTTATGGCGGGAAAATCATAAAATTTTTAGAGAAAAAGGTAAAGAAGTCAATCCGCTTGTTGGAATACGAAGCCGATGAAAGGAAATTTTTAGAAGATTTATTTGCCCCCTTCAGTGTTTTGACCGTAAACAAAATATGGTTGCCGGATGGAACCACAGAAACCAAGGTAATTCTCAAAAAAAAGAGATTCCAGCTTAACACCGAGGCTGTGAAGGAAATCGCCAAAAAGGTCCATGGAATCACTCTTAGAATAGAATTCGCAGGTTAACGGCGGCGCAATTAAATGAAAAATGAAGAGATCAGAAGCTTGTGGAGGACTAATTACTCAACAGAGATAAACCAAGCCCTAGATGGAAAAGATGTTATTGTGACTGGATGGGTCAAAGATATCAGAGACTTAGGCGGCATACGATTTGTAATTTTACAAGACAAGGAAGGAACTGTGCAGATTACAATCCCGAAAAATGAGGTGAATGACCAAATGTTAGAACAAATCAATTCTTTGCAGCGGCAATATTGCATCAGTGTAAGGGGCTATGTAAAAAAGATGGACAAAGCTCCTAGAGGAGTAGAAATAGTGCCGAAAAGCATAAAGGTTTTGGGTGTAGCGAAACAGCCACTTCCATTGGATATTACTGGCAAGACTCATGCAGACATAGATGTGAGGCTGGATGCCAGAGTGCTCGATCTTTTACGTGATGAAAACAGAGCTATTTTCAGAATTAAGCATGCAGCTTTGAAAGCTACACGAGATTTTTTGTCAAAAAACGGTTTCATAGAGGTTAATACGCCTAAGATTATTGCTTCCGCAACTGAGGGTGGAGCTGAGCTCTTTCCCATAGCTTATTTTGAGCGTGAAGCTTTTCTAGCTCAAAGCCCGCAGTTGTATAAAGAACAATTGGTCATTGTTTTTGAAAAGGTTTTTGAGATTGGTCCGACGTTCAGGGCTGAGAAGTCGCATACAAGGCGGCATTTAACCGAGTTCATTTCCGTTGATATTGAAGAAGCCTTTGCGACGGCAGAAGACGTTATGAAAGTTGCTGAAGATTTACTACAATATATTTGTAAAGAAGTTAATCAAAACTGTCGAAGAGAACTAGAGATTCTGAAATACAACATTGAGATTCCTGAAGTTCCTTTCAAGCGTTTAACGTATGATACGATTATTGAAGAACTGAAAGAAGAAAACCTAAATATTGATTGGGGTGAAGACATACCGACTGTAGCCTATAGAATCCTCGGGAAAAACCACCCTTATTTCTACTTTATAACAGACTGGCCAACCAAATTGAAACCTTTCTATATAAAACCGCGAGATGATAAACCAGAATTAAGCGAGGGATTCGATTTGATGTGGCATTGGATTGAAATAGCCTCAGGCGGCACACGTGTCCACGATAAAGAACTCTTAATTAAAAGAATGAAGGAACAAGGTCTAAACCCTGAATCTTTTAAGTATCATCTCCAAACCTTTGATTTCGGCATGCCTCCTCACGCAGGATGGGCAATCGGTCTTGAACGGCTAGTAATGATGCTTACGGGCATAAAAAACATAAGAGAAGTGATTCTCTTTCCAAGAGACCGATTCAGACTAACGCCCTGATCATTAACTGAAAGAACTTTTAGAAACCCTCCCTCACTAAGTCTTTGGGTTTCATAAATTCTCGCAGAAGAATAGTTGCATAAGAGCCTTTGTGAAGCGTAAAGCCGAATTTAACGGCAAAGTCATTTGAAGTAGCTATCTCTTTTATTTCAAGATTAAGAATCGGAGTCACAACTTTTCTTAAACCTCCTGGCGAGTTTGCTTGAGGCATTTTGGAGATGCGGAAATCATTAGAGCTGATAGATTCTTTTTCCAAGATCCCCTTCTCGATTTCGCCTTGAACCCCATTTGAAGAAGACTGTTTAAATCCTATAAGGGGAATAGCCACGGTCATTTTCCCCCTGCTAATTTTTTCGTTAATACTTGCAACATTGTGTTCTTCTGTTTTGTTGAAAATTGTTGTTGGAAGCCCAATTCCATCCAATTCGACAACGTAGTCTCCAATTTGAGCTTTATTCAATGGAATACCTCGCCTTATTCTTTCACTTAAAAACTTGTTAAAGAGAAACGACTGATATGCCTGAACAAAAAGCCTACAAAGATTTATAGGCAGCCTATGGAAGGCTCCTTGGAAATCCTTCGGATATTTTGAAAGGTGGCCGAGCATAAGTCTTTCATACACAAAGCTTCTGGGAAAGCGTTTGAGAGCACCTTTGAAGTCTTGTGTGTCCCTCAGAAATTCCCTTGCATTCTTCGCGTCAAGATGTTCATACGAGCTCGGCTGTGAAAGAAACAGTAACGCTGCCTTTTCGAAGTCTCCTTTTACGATGTATTTACCAACCTGATGCGTTATGGGTCTAACAGTGCCAAAACGTTGATGTCCAAAAAAGTTCGGAACCCCCCCAAAATCCATGAGTTCTCCTCTATTTTTCTCTATTCGTTTCTGAACTGTTAAAGGGTCGTATTTTATGGATCTGACAATGATGGTGAAATGATTTCCTAAAAGATTTTTTGAAGAGATTTCTTTATCAGAAAAACGTAAAGGCTTAATGTTAACATCTTTAAGATTAACCTTTAAAATCGTTTCAGGAGAAACACCTGCTAAACTTATATGCTGAGCCGTCAAGGCTTCCGCGTCTTTTATTCCTGCTATGCTTATTCTTTCAGGGCTCAAGCCTATGCTTTTAGCTATCTTTTGAACAACAACTAATGTATCCCATCTCCTCTTAACCAGCGCACATATAAGATATCTTCCATGACCAGAAAACAGAGATTTCTCGTTCTTAACATCAATAGAGGCTTTGAATCCATCAGTCAATATTTCTTCGACAATAAAGTCCTCTGGAGAACATCGTATGCAGCCGCCTATTCCTTTGCCTTTAGATGCATAAACTTCTATTCCCAGTTCAGCTTCAATCCTAGGCACTTTCATTAGCGTTGCGCCACCCTTCCAAAAAGCTCAGTAAAGAGGGAGACTGCCTGTTATCTTATCCAAAAGATTCGATGGTGCAGGTCCTATCCCAAGAGCGGTCACTGTTCCCGGCTCCAGCTCGGTTAATCCCATATCTGAAATTAAAGAGGTCGGCAGATTCAATTTCTCGGCGTCTCGTTTAATCTTCAGTAGATCATCTCCAGAGCTCACTTTTAAAACGATTTTACGTTGGCCCTCATCCATCCATCTCCGCCACCAAGAGAGATTTTCTTTCCTGGCTTTCTCAGAGGCTGAAACCGCCGCATGACTCGCTTGAACAGCTGCCTTTCCCTGGCTCATCTTTATGTCGGATCTGAGAATTATAACCTGCTTATATTCGAATATTTCTGTGGAATCTCTATTTTTGCTTGGCTTAATCAATCTCAGTCATCTACTGACTAAATTTTATTAAACAAGTCATGAATATATGAATATGTTAACTCATTAAGTGATCAATTAAAATTTTTATTCCGATGCCGATTAGGATTAAACCGCCCAAAAGCTCAATTTTATTTTTAAAAAAGGATGCGAATTTATAACCAATATACACTCCTAGAAATGAAAGAAAAAGTGTTATTATGCCTATTGTTATTGCTGGAGTCCAGACAGAAACCTTCAGAAATGATAAACCTAATCCCACAGCCAGCGCATCTAAACTTGTGGCAACGGACAACATTAAAAGAACATAAATATTAACTGAACTGATTGCCTTTTTTGGAGTAGTTTTGGTTGATTCATAAACCATTCTGCACCCAATAAAGGTCAATAGCCCAAAAGCTGCCCAGTGGTCAAAGCCAGCAATATAATTTATCAGGTTGTATCCAGCTAGCCATCCAATGATTGGCATTACCGCTTGAAACAAACCAAAGAAAACTGCAATTCTTAGGGCGTTATTTATGTCGAACCGTTTAGTTTTCAATCCGTTTGTAATGGATACGGAAAAACAGTCCATAGCCAAACCGAACGCGATTAAGATTGTAACGATATCCGTCAGCCTCACCTTTAGAGAGTACGTAGTTTAACAGTCTAATAAAAAAACATTTCCGTTGTCTCTTTTGAGAATCTATAGAAGAAGTCGTAAACTGATTTATTTTTTGACTGTAATAATACTCACATATATTTTGGTGTATTAGAAAAAAATAATAGAATATTAAATCTTTTTCATGTCAAAATGCGACTTGTGGGGAATTATGGCATTATCAATTCAGTTGCTTTGTAAGAAAAGTCCACTATATGTTTCGAGAAATAATATATTATTTCTTTGCATTTACTATAAAAGAGATTTGCATCCCATTTTGCGGGGAGCGTAATTGAAGTGAGCTGGGAAAAACGTTGGAAGATTATGGCTGACTTGGTTACGGAGCTAAAAAGAAGCGGCGAGCCTATTCCAACAAGCGTAATGAAAGATTTACGCTCCGCAAAAACCATGATTGAAATTCTAAATGTAGATAAATCGTGGTCTAACAATTTATCAAAAATCGAAGAATACCTAAGCAATGTTGAAGCCTATCTTGCGCCAGCAGCTGAAAGGCGGTTCGGGACAAAATATGCAGAAGAATTCTCTCTTAAGCTAATTGCAGCTCAAAGAACCGTTCAATATGAGAAGCATAAGCCTCCCACGAAAATTCTTTTGGGTCTCCCAAGAGACATAAAGTGGATCAGGATGCGGGAAACTGGAGAAATTTCATTGGAAAAAATTAAGCATCTTGCAGAAGAAATAGGGTTAAAATATGAAGTTCAAGAAGATGGGTATGTTTTCATATACGGAGAAGAAAACAGGGTTAAAAGTTTCATCAAGAAGACTGCGGAATCAATTCGTGAAAGTGAGCATGGATGTTGATACATAATCCAAGCGGCATAATACATTTCAGATAAGCCGCCGAATGGAGAAACGAAGAGATGCCGTACATTAAAAAGATAGAGATCAACGGTTTCAAAACCTTTGGTTTTAAGACAACGTTATTGCTGGACAAGGGTTTCACTGTAGTAACAGGACCGAATGGCAGCGGTAAAACTAACATTATAGACGCTGTCTTGTTCGTGTTAGGTGAATTAAGCGCTAAGAGGCTTAGAGCCGAAAATTTTTCAAGCCTCATATTCCATGGGGGGCCTAATCAAAATGTTAAGAAAAAGAACGAGGCAAAGGTGGTTGTCCAATTTGATAATACGGACAGCCGCATACCCATAGAAACCAGCACGGTTACGGTGTCACGTGAAATCGATCAGAGTGGCGAAAGCGTCTATAGGATCAATGGCAGAAGGGTTCC
>JAWBOR010000057.1:0-10344 GCA_038826015.1 Bathyarchaeia archaeon | reverse complement strand
GGTATAGTCCGGGGCTGTTGTCGCCTCCTTCAACGTCTACGTCTGGGTCGAAGAAGTCATATAGGTAGTCTGGGTTTCTTCCCAAACCCCAGCATAAGAAGTATAGGTCGTGGTCTCTGTTGTCGAATGGAACAGCCAACAGCCTGTCATAGGAGTCGGCTGCGTCGTCCATGAATAGTAGGTGGTCTGTTGTTGCGCCGCTTGGGTGGTCTTCTACACCGCAGAAGAACAGGTTCCACTTGTCAACATGGTTCATTGTAATCTGGTATGATGTTGGCGCCAAGCCAGTGCCAGGAGGCATCACGAAGAAGCCGTATCTGTCTTCGCCTGGGCCAGTCCAGTAGCCTGCGTAGCGGTCGCTCTTGGGATAGGTTGTTCTTGTCCCATCCCATAGGACCATGCCGTTGGGGCAAACCCACTTATCATCAGCAGTGTGGCCAATGCCGTCTGTACCCTTGTCCCAAGTGAAACCAGCACCCAACAAAATGTTCTCAGCAATAGTCCATTCTTCTGGATACTCAGGAACCCAAGGATTATGCCAATACTCGTTACTTGGTAGAACTACATGGTCAAGACGTGAATTAGTAAGATAATTTATCCACTCATCCTTAAAACCTGCCACTATAATTTCTAGTGCCATTCTGAAGGCGCTTAGGTTTAGTGGGTATAGTGGGAAGCCTGGTGTTCTGCCGTGGTAATCCCAATACTCGCCCGAACTTTCAGGCGTGTAGTCTCTGCAGTTGACTCCAATATAGCTCATGTAACCCAGACTTTGTTGGATGCTTGCATTCCAGTTGTATGGATAGGTTGTTAACACTTCATACTCATAAGGCGTTGGATCTACAATGTTATCTATGTAGCAATTCTGCGCGGCTTCTAATCTATTACCAGTGACGATAGTCATGTAGTAATCGTCTAGCTGTGGGAAATCCCATTTTGGAAGTTGTGGCCTAACGAAGGGAGTATAGCTAGTTGCAAGTAGCAGAAGAAGCATCGTCAAGCTTGATAGTAATACATTTCTGTAAAACATTTTCCTTTCTCCTCAATTATCTTTTTAAGGCAATTTTTAATTACACTCGCTCTACAATATAAAATTTTACTTTCACACTTAGACTGTAGGCAAAAAGAAACTTGTTAAACTAAGGCTTTTCCGCCGCCTTCTTCTTTTTCATCCAGTCTATCACTGCAGCCACAACTATCAGCAATATTATGAAAGCCCAGAAAGAAGCCACCGCGATATAACTTAATATTGGGCTTTGAAATCCGAGAAAAAGCATACTTATATAAAATGCCCACCCACTCATAATAAGTAAAGCCAAACCCACAACTTTCAAAGTTGCAATTATCACAAAGCGGATAAATCCACGCCGAGCCTTTCTTTCATCCGCTAAATCTTCTTCACTCATATAATACACTATAGAATAGTATCCTCTTCAACAGATTTAAACTATACTATGCTGCTCTTTCTCCTTGAGTTTCCCTCAAATATCCAATAACGGCAGCCACAATTATCGAACCGATGATCCAAGAAATCCAAATAGCATAAGCAACATAGCAATACGGTGCAGGCCACCCTAAAAGAAATGGATATATCAGTAATGGAGAAAGTATCAGCAGAGCCATAACTACAACTGTTAACGTGTTTTTTGTGACAAGCCACGCTATAATTATGTTATCCCTAACCCGTGGCGATAGCCTCTCCTGAATCCACTCAACAATCTTCATTTGCTGACGCCAGCCGACATCATCTGAGTCATCAACCAACAATGTCTAAAGTTTTATATAATCTTAACTTACGCTAAAACTGAATCTTTATATTAAATCGAACGCACTTCCTTCATGGGAAATACTTTGAGATGTCGTGCAAAGACAGCAATCGCTCTACTCTTAGTCACTCAAATAATCGCTATAAGCTATCTTCAAGTATTTTTTAATAATGTCAATGCTACAACATATGAAGTTGGCGTAAAAGTTGGGCATTGGGCAAAGTATACCCTTTCTATAGATTGGAACTCTGCTCCACCAAGACCAGAACCTCCAGAAACCATGCATCTAAGACAAATAGATTACTACATATACAGAGTTAAGGAAATTTACGACACATATGTGATCCTTGAAGAAACAGCTTACTTCAAAAATAACACAAGAAAGACAAGAATATATGCAGGTGACGTAAGAACAGGCGAAGGTAACTTAAGCCTTCAAGTAATAGCTAAAAACCTCAATCCAGGCGACAAACTTTTCGAACTTTCTGATGCACCTTCAATAAACATAACCACTCAAGAGCGCTATGCGGGAGCTACAAGAAAAGTAAATGTAATAAACATAGAAGCAGGGGTTCTTGGACTTGGAAACTGGACTATGATAGAACTTCAATGGGACAAGGAAACAGGTTTTCTCTGCAAATCCGCAATCTTAAAAACTGTTTATATGGAAAACTATACTGTTTCTGTCACTTCCTATGAGCGTTGGGTAATGGTTGAAACCAACCTGTGGCAACCAGAAACATTTCCAATATGGTTGCCACTAAGCGTTATTGTTGGAGTATTAATTGTATCTTACATAATAATTAAGAAGCTTTTTAGAAAGCGTCTTCCAGTTAAAACAATAAAAAAGAGGCATCATGAAAAATAATCTATTAATAGACTGCCCATCAAGGTTCCTGAAAGAGACGCGAATAGCATAAAAAGAACTCGCTGCAATACTGCTTCGATATATGGTCCAAAGATAAAAATTCCATATGCAACAAGCGAAGGTGCCGATAGCAATCCTACACTTATCCAAATACTCAAAAAAATCGCGATTAACCCGCACAAAAGACTTCGTGCCATATTTTTGATAAGCATACCTGCAAAAAAGCTGGAAATAAATGTAAAAAATAGTAGATAGCTTATTTCAAGCTTCCATATGAATATTAATATTAAACCACAACTATAATTGACGCTTAAGGCGAGTGTAACGCCTAAACCTTTAAGAATAGATTTCAAGGCTAGACGCGCTTTCATCTAGTATCCTCTTAACGAACCATTAACGTCTAATGAATTAATAAATTTGTCTAGAAACCTTTCTCTTTAGTAATGATCGCCCTAAAATATTTAGGTTTTTTCTGTCCAAACATGCCACTGTATAGAATGCCTGTTGCTGCATGGCACAAGGAAAACTTCTAGAAAACAAAACATTACTTCTTTAGTTTCGTTATAGTTCAAATAAATCTGTTGAGTCTGCGTAAAAGTAGCTTGATAATATTCATACATAACTTCAGCGCCAACAATAACCTTCCCCGGTTTCCCTTCGTTGTGCACTTCCACGAGAATCATCATTGAGAATTCACCGCCAATAGAGGTTGTAAACCCTTTTTTGCTTACTATTTTTGGAATAGCCTCGCTTGTTTCTCTATTAGCGTAAAATGTACTTTGAAGTAAAAATGCCGATACAATTGCGGTTGCCGAAATAATGAGAGTGGGGTAAAAAAATTTATGCATTCTTCCACGCATAACAATGCAACGAACAAACTTATTAATTTGTCTTGAAATATCAAATACTGATTTTAATGAAAAATCGTAATCTCCTAATAACTGCTGCAGCGATTTTTGCTTTTCTTACAATTCTATCCTCCGTCCTAATAGCCCACAGCATGTATCTCTATTTTAGAGCCTTTGACATAACAAACACATTTGAAGTTGAACTTAGCAACATCGCCATTAATGATGTTGCTGGCTCACTTTATGTGTCCATTGACGTTACTGTACGCGTTTATAATCCAACAGAGTGGGAGCTTAAATATACTTCAATCTGGGTTAAACTTTATTTAAATAAGCGTGACAAATTTTTAGGGGAAAGTCACTACTACATCGAACTGTTTCGTGCACCAAAAATGCCTCCCTATTCAAATATAACCAAGACTATTAGAATTTCCAATGTCCATCGTATGTCAATCCCCAGTGGACCTAACCTTTGGATAGCAGAAATCATAGTTTGGGTATATGGTATTCCACTTTTAGAAGAAGGTGCTAGTTTTGAGCGAATACGCACTTATGTGGGTTAACGATACATTTAATCTTGGCGATATATACTACAGTCTTATGGGGTTGTTCCTTTGATTTTACCTGAGAAAGAGGATTTTGAGTATCCTTTTAGTAGGAAATGGGTTTATGCAAGTGCCTTTTTGGCTTTTCTCTCTATAACATTTACTGTTGTTATGTTGAAAGATTATTTGTTCGCAATAATCCTCTACTTCGTGTTTGTATCAGCGTTAACTCTAGTAATTCTAGCTTTTAAATCACGTTTCTATTCCAAGAGAGAGAAAGAAATGCGTGAGTTTCAGCCGATAGAACCTGAAGAGAAGACTTCGATTTGGACGAAAAGTTTTGTATTGCTAATGCTTTTAACATTAATGGCTTTTCTTTCTCCGCTTTTTTTATCTTTTCTTTTGCCACCAGAATGGTGGATTATTGTAATTAGTGGCTTTATACCTGCAATGAGTATTCCTGAGGTAATCCTCTATTTATATAGTAAGAGGCGTTGAAAATAAAGATTTAAAAATAGAAAATTTATTTACCTAATGGAAAGTGACAAGCTACAAATCTATTTTTCTCGAGTTCCACGAGTTGTGGTTCCTCTTTCTTGCAGATATCTTTAGCAAATGGGCAGCGAGTGTGGAATCTGCACCCTGGAGGTGGATTGACGGCGCTTGGCACTTCACCTTTTAGAACTATTTTTGTTCGCTTCGCTGTGGGGTCTGGAACAGGTACAGCTGCTATTAAAGCTGCAGTGTATGGATGGAATGGGTTTAATATAACGTCATCTGTTGTGCCTTGCTCTACTATTCTTCCGAGATACATTACTGCTATACGATTACACATGTAACGGGACAATGCAATGTCATGCGTTATATAGAGGAATGAAACTCCAAATCTCTCAACTAAATGAAGAATCAGCTTTGTAACTTCTGTTCTAATAGAGGCATCCAGCATTGAGACTGGTTCATCTGCAACTATAAACTTTGGCTCCAACACAAAGGCTCTTGCAATGGCAACCCGCTGCCTTTGTCCCCCGCTTAATTCGTGTGGAAACCTATACAGAAATTCTTCTGGCGGGACGAGATCCATGTCTTCCATTACCTTACACACTCTTTCCAGTATCTCTTCTTCCTTTTCCAATATCCCTTGAATGTTGAGTGGCTCTGAAACTATGTCAAAGATGCTCATTCTCGGGTTTAGGGATTCATAGGGATCTTGGAAGATAATCTGTAATCTGCGTCTCATTTTCCTCATTTCGTTTTCGTTAAGGTTAGTTATGTCCTTGCCCTCGAAGATTACTTTTCCTGCAGTGGGTTCGATTAATCTGATCACCAATCGTCCAGTTGTTGTCTTTCCGCAGCCGCTTTCTCCTACAAGTCCAAATATCTCTTTTTCTTTGATTTCAAAGCTTATGTCATCCACTGCGTGGACTACAGGCACTTGTTTGGATAGAAGTGTTTTGAAGAAACCTAACTTTAATGGGAAATGTTTTGTTAAATTTTTTGCTTCAACAATGTTTTCCATATTTTATCTCCCCACAAGGTGGCATGCCACATAATGTTCTTTCCCCGCGGTTACCGTTGGTGGCTCCTCTTTTTGGCAGATGGGCATCGCGTACTCACATCTTGGGTGGAATCTGCATCCTGAGGGTGGATTAAGGAGGTCTGGTGGGAAGCCATGTATGGATGATAATTCTCTTTTTTCTCCAAGTACGCTTGGAAAGGCGCTTATAAGTTTTTGTGTATATGGGTGAAGTGGCTCCTTGTAGATTGGTACGGTATCTCCTAACTCAACGATTTTGCCAGCGTACATAATGGCGATTTTGTTGCATACTTCAGCTATCATGGAGAGGTCATGGGATATTACAATCATGGATAACCCAAGTTTCGTTTGAAGATCTTTCATAACTTTTAGTACTTGATCAGCTATAATCACGTCAAGGGCTGTTGTTGGCTCGTCTGCTATAATTAGGTCTGGGTTACATGCCAACGACATTGCGATTACGGTGCGTTGCTTCATTCCTCCGCTCAGCTCGTGTGGGTATCGGTCAATTCTTGATGCTCCTATTCCTACAAGGTCGAGCAGTTCTTTTGCTCTTTTTATGGCTTCTTTTTTGCTTATTTTTTCGTGGATTGTTATACTCTCGACTATTTGGTCTCCGATTCTCATTGTTGGATGTAGAGAATTCATTGCTCCTTGGAATATCGTGGAGATTCTTTTCCATCTGATCTCTTGGCGGAATTTTCTCTCGCTAAGTTTTAGTAGGTCAGTGCCATCAAAGTTGATTGCGCCGCTGAATACTCTTGCATTTCTAGGTAGTAGTCGTAGTATAGTCAATGCGGCGCTTGTTTTTCCGCATCCTGATTCTCCTGCTAATCCTATGGAGTCTCCTTTGTTTATGCCAAAGTTTATGCCTTCTACTGCTTGCACCCATCCTCTGAGGGTTGCATATCGCATTGTCAAGTTTTCGACTTGGAGCAGTGACATTTTACCGTCTTCTCCTTAATCTTGGGTTAACAATTTCGTCTACAGCGTGTCCTAAGAATACAAATGCCACACAAAGTAGCGTTATTGCTATACCTGGTGGGAGGAACCACCACCATACCAGACCTTGCCCTGGTATCCACACTCCACCTCCTTCAGATTGCATTAGAGAGTATTCTCTTCCCCATGTGGGAGTTCTGGGGTCTCCGAATCCTATGAAGCTAAGTGCTGCTTCTAGGAGTATGGCTCCTGGGACGCTTAGGATGAAGTCTGCGAGGGCTACGGGAAGAACGTTTGGTAGAAGATGTTTTACCATTATATAAGAACTGGAGCCCCCTGAGGCTCTTGCGCATTCGATGAATGGGGCTTCCCTTATGGAGAGGACTTGGGATCTTATTAGTCTAGAGAGTCCTAGCCATCCGAATATGGCTATTATTAAAACTATATATAGAATGTTTCTTCCGAATAGGGTTACGAGAATCATGAGTAGGGGTAATGTGGGTATACATAATAGTATGTCTACGGCACGCATTAGGATTTCATCTACTGTTCCTCCAACGTATCCTGCAACTATTCCCACGAATACGCCTATGGCTGTGGAGATGAATGCAGCAGCTAATCCAACTGCTAATGATGTTCTTGCGCCGTAAACCAGTCTTGTCCAGCAGTCTTGACCCCAATGGTTCGTACCCATTAAACCCCAAACTAGACCAGGCACTTTAAGTTTTATATTTGATACTTCTAGGTGGCAGGACCCGTCGGGGCTAGTTGGCATGATGGTTACATACATTTGCATTTTATATGTGCCTTTTTGAGAGAATAGGTCGTTAACTAACTTCTTTGCTTCCCATAATCTGTAGCCTAGTCTCACGGCCATGTAGATTTGGTCAGATGACCATCTGACGACTTCTGTTGATACTGAACCATTCCAGAGTGGAATTTGCCCTCCGTAGTAGGCGTCGTACAAGTTGTATGCTGGTCTATAGATCACGTCTTTTGACCATGGTTTTTCTTTGTATTCCCAGTATGAGTCATAGCCATATCCTTGAATATAAGGAGCTGTTCCGACATTCCATCTCCCAGGATAGTACGTGGGCGGAGGACTATAATTTGGTTCGTAACAGTATGATTCTTTGAATCTCCACCAATGTTGATCCCAAAGCGGCCAAGTTTTTCCTTCTGGTGTTGTTATATTTATCTCTAAGGAGTATCTTGCGTTATGAGGTACTGCTGCCCACGTGAATTCAAAGGCGAATTTTGTTGAAGGTTTGTAATTGTACTCAAATGTTTGACTCAGTGTTATGACAATTTTTTGTTGGTCTGTTCTGTTGTAATCTATTAGCCAGATATCGTCCTCAAGTGTTAGTGTTACGTTTTCTGGATGTGACACATTTTCTATATTCATATTAAGGGTGTAATTCAAAGTTGGAGGTAAATCACGTGCGGCAGGGTCGATTATGCCGAACCATGATGGTTTTGCATATTGTTCTGCTAGGAATTGTGTGTCTGGATCTGGATAAGATAGGGATGCTATTGGGTCTTGGAAAATTGCCACTATTAAGAAGAGGCTTAATATCGCTAAGCCTACTAGCCCGATTTTGTTGTGGGAAAATTCGAACCAAAAGTCTTTGATTCTTTTCTGCCATATTTTCCTTCTTGTTTCTTTTTGGGTGCGGAATCCTATGGCTCCTGCTATTATTGGGATTATTCCTCTCAACAGTAAATCTAGGCCTATATTGCTTGAAGAGAGAGAGAATATTGTGATTATGAGCCCGGCACCAAGCGCTATAAATGTTCCTGTCTCAAGGTTGTCAACTTTGAAAACTAGTAAAGCGCTTATGATGAACATTGCCGTGAATGCCACTGCATATAGCAACGTGAATAGTGCTCGTATGTTGAAGTGAATTATTATTGGTATTGTGGTCCATGCTGAAAAGATTCCGCTTATGATTAAGAGTACGAAACTTATGATTGCACCTATAGGGCGTTCTTTACCTAATATCTTCTTTGTTTGTTTTTCTAGCAAGTTTTCACCTTCTCATGCCGACTCTGATTCTTGGATCTAATATTCCGTAGAGTATATCTGCTATGAGGTTGCATATTATTACTAGAGTTGCAAATATGAAGAGTACGGCTTGGGCGACTCCATAGTCAGCTACATTATATTGTAATGAGCTTATGTACCATGTGCCAATGCCGTTTATTCCGAATATTGATTCTGTGATTATAGCACCAGTTACTATACCTGGTATTGCTAATGTTATCATTGTTGAAATTGGCGGGAGTATACTTCTGAAAGCGTGCTTGTATAATACGGTTCTTTCGCTTAGTCCTTTTGCTCGTGCCGTGGTTACATAGTCTTGGGTTAGTGCGTCTAGTAATAGGCTTCTTGTCATTAGCACCCAAGAGCCTAATCCTGCGAACACCAAAATTAGTATTGGTAATAACAGTTGCTGTGCTGCTTGCACATACCAAATTAACCCTTCTGTTGAACGAGCTGTCGGCATGAATGTGGTAGAAAAAATTTTGATTCCGTATGTATCTCTTAAAATTTGTCCAAATAGTAGAATGGCGAGCAGTTGAATGAAGAATGTTGGCACTCCCCATGTGAAGAGAGATATTCCAACTGCTGAAACGTCGAGTTTTCCGCCTCGTTTTGAGGCTGCGAATATGCCTATTGGCACGCCGACTATTATTCTTCCTATCATTGCGGAGCCGAGTAACATTATGGTTATTATAAGGCGAGGTACCATTGCATGGGCGATGTATTCGCCTTTATCTAAAACCATTGATGTTCCAAAGTATGGGTATACTATTCCGAAGGAGAACATGTTTCTCAAGTATTTTAGGTATTTAACTGGCCAAGGATCCCTGAGCCCTAATGCTATGGCTAATTGTTCTTTGGCTGATGGTTCCATTGTTGGGTCGAGCATGTATCGGACTGGGTCTCCTTTTTGTAGGGAGAATATTACAAAATTTAGGGTTGCAACTAGCCATAGAACAAATATTCCAAGGAGAACTCTTTTTAGTATGTATGTTCTAAGTGTCATTTCTTTCTCCCACATATTGGCTGATGTTTCATGAATATTTAAGTCTAACGATGCACTGGAAGATTATTCCATAAACTTTTTAAATGCGTTGCTTAATGTATTTTAATTGCCTAAAAAAGGAGAAAGGAAGAGGAAAGAACATGAATCGAAATAAATTATTGTTTGCAGCAATGCTATTGTTTGTGCTTTCACTAAGCAGCTTTGCATACACTGCGCCAGCGCAACTTGGAGTTGATTGGGACTTTCCGAGAATTGAGCATTACAACATGGTCTTGTCATATCCTTGGACTAAGTCTTTAGAGGATGCTAAATCATGCGTCATTGACAACTTTGTTGGTGTTGTTCAAACAACTGTTATTGACACTTTGACCGCTGATCCATACTACTGGAACGTGAGTATGAACCCTGGCTTCCACATGTGCTATCTTGGACCTAACTGCAGAGACTATACGCCTGAAAGTTCAGGCGCGTATTGGGATTACCACGGCAGAACACCAGGCTTCCCACTATACCCACTAAACCTAAGCCAATTTAGAATGGCTTTAGAGGTTATCGTTGCAGACTTCAAGGGTACATGGCTCTCAAACATTTTCAAATACATAAACGTAAGGATTGACCAAGTGATTCCACCAGCAAACTCGTTCTGGTTTAACCCGTGCATTTCGCCGTATCCTGGCAGCTGGACAACAGCCGAGAACATTTTGTTGGGTGCTGGTTTCACTTGGGACAAGGGTCCAGACGGCATTGGCCACACTGCTGATGATAAGTGGGTTTGCCCCAACGGCATGGTC
>JAWBOR010000056.1:1751-10703 GCA_038826015.1 Bathyarchaeia archaeon | reverse complement strand
GCTGGGGGTTCAAAACATTGGAGTCGAAGAATCAGTTGTTTCTATGGCTACGCATAATAATCTCTTAAAGAATGACATACCAATAATCGAAAATTTAGTCAACTTGGAAAAAATCCAGAAAGAAAGAGTATTCTACATCGGTTTGCCCTTGCGAGTTAAGGGTCTTGATTCATCATGGATTCGAGCCGTAATTCTTGAACCATTGTTCTAAATGAAGTATCAGAAAACCTGCATGTTAGTTTTTAGCGGTTAAAAAAACCCTTTGCAATTGAGCCGAAAAATAAGCTTATATAATATCCTTTCTTTATTTTATTGGATAAATGTACATTTATTACTTCAAACGTTAAGCATGCATTATTTGAAGGGATCGAGAATGGTCAGTAAAAAGAAAATTCAAGAATATGAAGAAAAGATAAAGCAAGCAGTATTCATTCTCGGTCAAGTTTCAGAAGACAATACCACACCACGTAACATAAGAAGAGCCGCAAAAGAATCAATGGATATGCTTCAGTCAACTCAGTACTCATTCGGTGTGAGGGCGTCCAACGCTATTTCGATTCTTGACGAAATCCTGCAGGACCCGAATATGCCGCCCTATACTCGGGTGAAATTGTGGAATATTTTGAGTCTAATTGAGGCAATCAAGGACTAAGAATAATTAATACTTTATAATTAACTTTATGAATCTTTCCTCAGTTAA
Source organism: Bathyarchaeia archaeon (assembly GCA_038826015.1). GTDB lineage: Archaea > Thermoproteota > Bathyarchaeia > Bathyarchaeales > DTEX01 > JAWBOR01. The sequence goes on along the minus strand of JAWBOR010000056.1, from coordinate 10,003 downwards.
TAGGGTGTGCTAGGTTTCCATGTCTTTACATGAAGCTATGCTTTATGAACAGCTCCCAAACGGGAAAGTCAAGTGTAATCTCTGTGCACGTAGATGTTTAATCCCAGAAAATCGCGTTGGATTCTGCAGAGTTAGAAAAAACGAGGCTGGAAAGCTCTATTCGCTTAATTATGCAAAGGCTTGCGCCGCTAACATTGACCCAATCGGCAAGAAACCTCTCTCGCATTTTCATCCCGGAGCTCTGGTGATGTCGATAGCTACGGTTGGGTGCAATTTCCGCTGCAAATTCTGTGACAACTGGAATATAAGCCAGGAAGAGACCATCATAGGAAGGAACCTTCCGCCGGAGGATGTGGTAAAAACAACTAAAGATTACGGATGCCAGGGTATAAGTTACACGTACACTGAGCCGACAATCTTCTTTGAATACGCCTATGACACCGCTGTTTTAGCTCACAAGCAGGGTTTTTTCAACACATTTGTCACAAATGGATACATGACACTGGATGCCATCAAGATAATTGCTCCTTATTTAGATGCTGCAACCGTTGACTTTAAAGGCGGCGGGGATCACGAATTTTATAAAAAGTTTTCTTCTGTTCCTTCAGTTGAACCCATTTATGAGTCTTTGAAAGAAATGAAACGCCAAGGTATACATATTGAGGTCACTAATTTAGTTATTCCTAAAATCGGGGACTCTTTAGAGAGAATACAGGAGCTTGCAACATGGATGTGTAAAAACCTCGGAGAAGACACACCTTTTCATCTCCTAAGATTCCATCCTAACTATAATTTAACTGATATTCCTTCAACAGATATTAGGACACTTGAGAAAGCTCACGAAGCCTGTAGAGACTTAGGATTAAACTATGTTTATTTGGGTAACGTTCCAGGTCACCGATATGAGAACACTTATTGTCCACAATGTGAAGAGTTAATTATTAAACGATACGGTTTCGACATAACCAGTTGGAATCTGACCGATGATAAACGATGCCCAAAATGCGCAAGACAAATCGCAATCAAAGGCAACTTTCACAGAGAAGGCTTATCGTTTCCATACTCTGTAATTTAACCGTTGCATGGGTAAAACTTCTGCTTCGTTGTTGTTTGCCTAAAGAGCTGACTGTAACATGCATTCAAAACATTTATCTTTCGATAAAAGTGTAATAATTCTCTTCATGGTTTTTCTATTGAGCTCCATATCTACAAATCTTACAAGCCCTATTTGGCCGTTATACATCAATTCTTTGGGAGCTTCGGTAACGGAGCTGGGTTTTGTCGTCGCGCTTTCCAATACAATGGCTGCTGTCATACCAATTGTAAGCGGTCCACTCTCAGATAAGTACGGCAGAAAAAAGATGAATGTAGTTGGAGCCTTCTTGGCTATTTTCCCGCCACTTTTTTATACTTTTGCCAAGAGTTGGCATGACTTGATTCCTTGGGTTCTAATAGCCGGAGTAGCAACTGGCTTATACCTCCCTAGCAGATGGACAATCATCGCCGATTATTCAACGGCTAAAAAGCGTGCCATGGCTTACAGTTGGATGAACATCGCATATCTTCTGGGTTCAACAATAGCGCCATTCATAGGAGGACTAATCGCCGATATCACAGATATTCATGTACCCTTCATTCTATGTTTTGCACTGACATGTTTATGTTTTGTCTTCTCGCTACTGCTTCGGGAGACAAGTAACATCAGCAGTAAAAAACCTATTCTACTCCAAGATAGATTTAAGACTCAGCCGTTTTTTATAATTGCGCTCATCTTTTTGGCTTTGAACCTTATTCAAGGAGTCGGCATAGGAATTTACGGTCCCATAACACCAATATTCATGGAAAAACAATTCATGGTAGACTATACGGGCATCGGAATCTTATATGCGATAGGATTCGGTATCTCCTCGATGATTGTTCAGATTCCAGGTGGAAAAATGGCAGCTAAATACAGCAAAAAGAAGATTTTATTTGTGACAACAATCCTTTCTTCTCCTTTCTTCAGTTTATTTGCGCTTTCTCGAAGTTTTTTGGAAGCCATCGTTCTGATGTTTTTATCAAATTTTATCCTGAATTTTTCTTGGCCGTCTTTTCAAGCTCTAACAATGGAGTTGACATCTTCAACCCGTTGGGGTTTAATGAACGGATTAATAGCAACCGCGTTTTGGTTAGGTATGTCTATGGGTTCAGCCATAAGCGGCATGCTCTGGGAAACTTTCGGCATGTTCTTCCCATATTACGTGTCCGCTGTGATGGTGTTACTCTCTACGCTACCGGTTCTTTATCTAAAGGAGACGGAAAACAAAACAGAGCTTTAATAAGATTCCCATAACTTTTATTTTTTGAGTATCGATGTGGCGTCTTCTGCGAGCAGATGCAATTGCTGTTTTAGAAGATAAGAAGGCACAGAAAAGCTTGCCCAGATACTTCGCCGCCCTACAAGATAAGAAACCGTCCAATTTTTTAATTGCAAAAAGGCTTCAAGCTCGCTTTAATAAAGACGACTCGACTCAGAAGCTTTGGCGCATGCATGAATCCTTAACAGAAGAGTTTTACAATATACAACATGAAATTGATTCAGGCGGAAAAAAACTAGAGGATCTCGGGAAACCAGAAAAGTCTTATTTGGATCTAAAAATCGAGATAGCTAGTCGGATTCTTGAAAATTGTCATTTTTGCACGAGAAGATGCAAAGTGAATAGGCTTAAAGGCAAACTGGGTTATTGCAAATGTGGCTCAGAGATATCGGTCTCCTCAATCTTTGAACACATGGGCGAAGAGCCCGAGCTTGTTCCTTCCGGAACAATCTTTACAATGGGTTGCACAATGCGTTGTCTTCACTGCCAGAACTGGACGATATCCCAATGGAACGAAAGCGGTGAAATCTACGCGCCTAGGAGATTGGCTTTGGCGATTGAACAATTGAGAAAAAACGGTTGCAGAAACGCCAATCTAGTCGGCGGCGAGCCTACGCCTTGGCTTCAACAGTGGCTTGAAACATTTAAACATGTAGATGTTAATATTCCTGTTGTTTGGAACTCGAATTCTTATTATAGCGAAGAGACGGCCAGGCTCCTTGCTGGATTTGTCGATGTTTATCTTTTAGACTTCAAATACGGCTCCAACGAATGCGCAGAAAAGATTTCTGATGCACCTCGTTTTTGGGAGGTTTGCACGAGGAATCATCTCTATGGTAAGAAATACGGCGAACTTATTATTCGGGTACTGGTTCTACCCAAACACTTGGAATGCTGCACAAAAAATATTTTAAATTGGATTTCGAGAAACCTCGGTGAAGACACTAGAACAAACGTTATGTTTCAGTATAGACCAGAATGGAGAGCCCATCAGATTTCGGAACTTCGTAGAAGACTAACAGCTCAAGAAATGGAACAGGCAATTCAACTTGCCAAACAAGCAGGATTAAGTAACTTCATAACGTGATAGATGAAGGGTTTCCTACAATATATTTTCAGTTTTCTCCACTATTGTTAAGTTGAAGATTTTTAGAAGAAAAGTTAAAGATGCGAGAATAAAAATATGTTGATGTATTTCTATATTTTGCATTGTCGACTGACGCAAGAAATAACGAGATGAGAATATGCTTTCGGAGGATGTTCTGGAAAAATATCACTGCGCAGGAAATATTGCGGCAAAAGTAAGAGAAGAGATGAGAAAAATAACTAAGGAAGGAATGCCAATTATCGAAGTTTGCGAAAAAACTGAAGAACTCATCAGAAAATTCGGCGGTAAACCCGCTTTCCCATGCAATGTTTCAGTTAACGAGATAGCTGCACATTATACTTCTCCTCCTAACGATAAAAAGGTGGTTCCTGAAGGCTCACTTGTTAAAATCGATATTGGGGTTCATGTAGATGGCTACATAGCAGATACAGCAGTAACAGTCTGCTATAACCCCGAATATGAAAGTATGGTGCGTTCAGCTGAAGAAGCCTTAGAAAGAGCTATTAAAATTATGAGACCTGGGCTCTCGATTTCGCATCTTGGCTCTGAGATTCAAAAAGTTATCCAAAGTCATGGTTTCAAACCTGTTTCAAACCTGACTGGGCACCAAATTGGACGTTACACAATACATACTGGGAAATCTTTGCCGAACGTCGCTCATTCTTCCATAAACAAAATCCAAGCAGGAGAAGTTTGCGCTATTGAACCGTTCGTAACCCTCAGAGAGGCTAAAGGGGTCGTGGAGAATAGCCCAGAGTCATATATTTTTAGGTTCATAAAAAGCAAATCGGTAAAAGAAGCTGAAGTTAAACAATTGATGAGATTTATTGAAACCAACTTTAAGACTTTGCCTTTCGCAGAGAGATGGCTTAAGAATTATGGTCCATTTCAACAGTATAAAAATGGTTTCGCGCATCTTTTGTCCATTAGATGTTTGATGGCTTACCCAGTTTTCGTCGAAGTCAGCCGAAAACCCGTTGCCCAAGCTGAACATACTGTTTACATTGACAAAGAAAAAGCCATAGTGCTAACTTAACCTTTAATAAGATTTATTCTTTTTCTTCAACTTCTTTATAGATTGAAGAAATAATAGTTATGCTATTGCATTTTGGGCAAGGTTCGCTCTCTTTTAGGATATAGTCTCCTTTCTGAAATTTTCTGTCATTTTTGTAGTCGCATTTGGTGCATTGAATCGTTGTGAAGACGTCGGGCATCTCAAAACCTAACTTCAACGGTTTTCTTCTTATCATAGCAAACATATAGAGGGCCAAAACGATAGCGCTTATGCCCAACATTATATTCACGACAGAAGCCCCTAAATCTTTACCGTATGTTTGTGAAGCCCAGAAAAGAGCTAAAAGTGACAAAATTAACATTACAGATATAACAGCAACAAAAAAGTAAGATATTTTCTTTGTTGAAGATTGATTTTCGTTCATTATTGTTCCCTATTGCCCTATACCCATAGTATTTCCTACGCCTGCAACTATTACCGAGTCGCCTTCTTTAGTGTTCTCGCGGATTAACCTTTTGACTCTTTCTATAGCCTCTTCGACGCCGTCGAATATTTCTTTTCTCATTGTGGCAACAACATCGCCGATGCCTTCTTTTATTAGAACAGCGTTAATGGGAACCTTATACTTTGTAGTTATTTCTTCAACCTTGTATTTGTCAACCCCTGGACCGCCTATGGCTACGCCCACTCCCTCTATCACTTCTCCAGGCTTCTCACCTTCAAGTTTTTGAGCTGCATCAATCAGTATCACCATAGCAATTTTACCCTCTTTTTCTTCCAGTATCTGTTTTATGGTTTCCCCGGGCTTACCCACATTTCCTCCGGGTCCTTTGGCTTTCAAAACATATGCTGTTCGTCCTTCTATGGGCACTTCGGCTACTACGTTGTCTTGACCTATTGTACGTTTCTCTCTGCCATACATCAGTTTTGCAGCCACAAGAGCGCCTGCTCCATCGCCGATCGGTTGTCCAAGCGTGAAGGCTGACAAGGCACTTGCAAAAGCCTCAGATTCTTTCATTACCATAGGAAGAATCATCTGAAGCTGCATAATTGTATACAAACTTAACGTCTTCTTTCCCATCAGATAAAAGTGTCTAACGATTTTATAGATCTGGTTCAAGGCTAAGGCAGCTTCAAGTGTGTTAGTCAAATTGTTTATCTGGGTTTCATCGGCTTGAGGCGCTAGTAGCTTTGCTTCGTCTTTGAACCTAAGTTCTCGAACATCCATGATATGTTCCAATCTCCCAATTATGCCTGAAGGATCTAGGCTTACTGGACCTATGTCAACATGCTCCAGAATGCGGTCCACTCTTGGCGTAGGGTCTTCAGTGGGTTTACCCATCTCGCGAATATTTGATATCGCGATTTCTCGGCCCTTGTCTCTCATGAGCTTAAGCTTATGAAGTGAACTTTCGATTTCTTTTAGCATTATGGTTGTTTGGATGCGTTGTCCGTAAAACATAAAGATTACAAAGACGATTATCCAGACTAGTTGGAAGATCCAGCCTAAGATGTCGCCACCTTGCGGTAAACCAAATTGGTTGGTAACCGATGATGTCTCCATATTCATCGAAGCAGCTCCATCTTCCTAACGAAATTGAAACACTAAGTAATAAATATTAGGTAAAAAACCTAAAAGTCTGAGTATGTAGTGGAATTCCTTTCCACTTTTCTCAGCTATCCACTTGGATGATGAGTGGCATTCTACCTCTTTTTTATTCTTCTGGCATCCAGAGATATTAGCCTATTTTTGGGCGTAAATCGCTCGCTGATACTTAATATGCTGTGCAAAAGAAAAAGAATGTCAATATTATATTTGGTGGACGGGCGGGGATTTGAACCCCGGACCTCGGCGATGCCAACGCCGCGATCATTCCAAACTGATCTACCCGCCCTTTTTTCAAATTTCTTCTTGATAGAGGTTTATTTATGAGATTCTTAAGGATTTTGTTCTTTTTGAAAAAGAATAAGAATCTTTATTGCATAGTATTCCCATTTACCTTTTGGTGAATAATTAGCATGAAGATTGGATTCATCGGTTTAGGTGTTATGGGCAAACCTATGGCATTAAATCTTCTTAAGGCTGGCTATCAGCTGACCGTGTGGAACAGGACAAAGCCAAAGATGGAGGAGCTCTTAGCCATGGGTGCTTCTGGAGCCGAATCGCCGAAGGAGGTAGCGGAGAAGTCAGATGTTGTTATAACAATGGTTGCAGATTCACCCGATGTGGAGGAAGTTGTTCTCGGCCCGAACGGCGTAATCCATGGAGCACGAAAAGGCTTAATTTTAATCGATATGAGCACGATTTCGCCAATAGTAACCAGAAAAATAGCCGAAGAACTCTCAAAGAAAGGTGTGGAGATGCTGGATGCACCAGTAAGCGGAGGCGAGAAAGGAGCCAAAGAGGCAACTTTATCTATCATGGTTGGAGGCAAAAGAAAAGTTTTCGAGGAATGCCTACCTGTGTTTAATGCTCTTGGAAAACGAATCACCTATATGGGCTCGAACGGTATGGGGCAAACGGCGAAGCTTTGTAACCAAGTCATTTGCGCGCTTAATATTCAAGCTGTCTGCGAAGGATTGATACTTGGAGCCAAAGCCGGCTTAGACTTGAGAAAGCTCTTGGAAGTCGTATCTGCTGGAGCCGCGGGCTCATGGATGCTTTCAAACCTTGGACCTAAAATGATTGAACGAGACTTCGCACCTGGCTTCAAAATAAAACACCAACAGAAAGACCTTCGCCTTGTTCTCTCATTCGCAGATGAATTAGCCCTGCCTTTACCCGGCACATCTCTTGTCCATCAGATGTTAAGGGCTGTTGAAGCTGAAGGGTTAGGCGATGAAGGCACTCAAGCAGCAATTGTAGCTATGGAGAAACTTGCTGGGAGAAAACTTTCAAGCAAGAATACATAGATTTTTGATATAAAGCTGTCTTTCTATCCATTTTATATAGTTTAATTTTCAATTCGCATTTTAGGTGTGCTTAAATGGATGACCACATAAAAATTTCTGGCTTCATAGTTCTCTTCGTAGGCGTCGGTGTTCTAGTTTTTACCTTCTATAACGCATATTTACTTTTAAGCGGCGTGCTGTCGATACTTGGAACAGGAGGTCTCATGGAGCTCTTCGGCATAGCCTTGGCGCCTTTAATTGAAAGCGCCATACGAGTGCTATATCTCGGGGTTATGGGATGGATAGGCTCAATATTGACGAGAAGAGGGGTCCAAATCTTAACCGTTGAACGGGAAGAGACCAAAGAAAAACCAAAAATTAAGACCGAAACAGAAAAAACCAAAGAATTTAAAGAGGCTAAGCAGACCGCAGAAGTTGCTGAGGCTCAGGAAACCAAAATACCTGGCGAAACCAAAAGTATTGAGGGCGCAAAGTAAAAGGTCTATTTTAACAGTGTTTTCAAGTTGAAATTAGTGAGGAGGAGAACTCCTTTATGAGACAGAGCATCAAAGCGCTCGGCTGGGCCATAACTATATCTACAATTGTATTATTTGCTTTTCTAGTTACAGCAGTCTACTCAATGTATCAAACAGTTCTGACTGATCGAGGTTTAAGATTCGGTGAGTTTCAAAGCTACGTTTCAGACAACGCTTTAATCTTTTCTATGCCTGTAGCCATCAACAACAGCGGCTTCTATGACATAACCGAATTTGAAATAGAAAGCATCCTCAGAGATCTAAACGGGACGACGCTTTCCTCAAACGGATTTTATATCCAAGAGATAAAAACAGGAACATATGAGGCAGATTCGCTTAATTTA
>JAWBOR010000056.1:0-1741 GCA_038826015.1 Bathyarchaeia archaeon | reverse complement strand
CTGACCTCTTACTTAATGAGTCAGAATTAAAATTTGACGTTTCCGTGGGATTTAGATACGCCTATGCCTTGGCCCTTCGTCTAACTGTGATGAACACGTCAATGCCTTGGGGCGCTCCGCTTTATGGCTTATCTTTAAGAGAAGTCAGACGTTCTTTTCGTAATGAAACTCATTTTGTATTAGACGTTTTTTTAGAGGTTGAAAATCACTCTTTTTTCAACATCTCCGGAAACATATATCTTGAAGTCTACAACGAGATGGGAGAATACATCGGTCCAGGACGAACAAAAATCAATCTACCATCTCGTTCTAAACTCAGTGAACCACTTAAAGTCACGGTAAAGATGGAAAATCCATCCAACTACACTGAAAAAGGCACAGTAGAAGGCTACTTTGAGAATCCGGCGTATGAATATGTTTTCAAACTGGGGGATACAACCTATGATTGAGAATGAGGAAAAAACCTTTAGAGAATGGTTAAAAATCATTCTTCCCCGTGTTTTAAGAGCTGTGCTATACGGCGTGATTATGGTTGTAATCTTACTTTTCCCTGTGGAATCACTTATTACGGGTGGAATGTTCCAAGAATTACTTACACCAGAGTCCACGACAATCTCATATTTCTTATACGTCTTTATTGGGTTTGAGGTTGCAATTCAACTACTCAAAGGAACAATTATTCAGTATGCCCTCGGCGTGGCTAGAGGATTAGCAACAATGATATTTTTAGTATTTGTAACTAACGGAGGCATAATAAGCTTCTCATCTTCTTCGTCTTCACAGATACCCACGCCGCAAGGAATAGCCTTCTCTTTCACAATTGATTTTAGAGTAATCGTAGCCGTTTTCCTAATTTTCTCATTGTTAAGCATTATTAAGAACTTGTTTCAAACCATAGATTTCTTATCGGATAAGGCAGAGGAACCAATGGTTCCTCCCGAACTACCATGATTATTCAGATTTCTGTTCTCTCTAATTGTTGACAAAATCTATTTCAGTATTTTCTAGAGATAGATGAAGCCAGTAAACCACATAAAAATGTTAATAAGAGCCGTCTTCACTCATGTATGGAATTAAAATCGAAGGAAGGAAGATAAAACGGGACCTAAGTCAACCCAAATACCAATGGCTAAGCTCAATGTTGATAAACGCATCAAATGTTTTAGCGAAGTCGCTCTTGGATACACACAAGAAGAAGCAGTAGAAGAGGCAAAACGTTGCCTCCAATGCAAAGTTCCACGATGTATTGAAGGTTGCCCCGTTGGCATAGAAATCCCTAAATTTATCAAGCATATACGTGAAGGCGAATTTGACAAAGCCATAGAGATAATCCGTGAAAAGAACAGTCTACCAGCCGTCTGCGGCAGGGTCTGTCCACAAGAGGATCAATGCATGGGCCACTGCGTCTTAGGCTTAAAAGGGGATCCAGTCAACATAGGTGGTCTTGAACGATTCGCGGCTGATGAAGAGAGAAGAAAAAGTAAAAGAAGACAAACTCAGATTATGCCTTCAACTGGGTTTAAAGTGGCTGTGATAGGTTCGGGACCAGCAGGATTAACAGCTTCGGCAGAACTTGCAAAGTTAGGTCATCAAGTTACGGTTTTTGAGGCTCTTCACGCAGCCGGCGGTGTCCTCATGTATGGGATTCCCGAGTTCAGAATGCCAAAAGATATTGTAAATGACGAGATTAAATACGTTGAAAGCCTCGGAGTTAAGTTCGAGACCAATGTGATAGTTGGCA
>JAWBOR010000055.1:0-10760 GCA_038826015.1 Bathyarchaeia archaeon | reverse complement strand
GGCGACGCCTTCAGCCAGGCCCTGGGCGACGGCCAGGGGATCGCGCGGTTCAGCAGCCTGCACGCCAGCATGAGGGAAGATTTCGACGAAATCGGGTATTGCTGCTTCACGCCGGAGCACTTAAAAGCAAAGCCAACCAAAGAGATTGGAAAACCAGCAGTTGAGGAGGAGGCCATGCCAGAAGGCACATTACAATTTGAAACTGGAACCTTGACGAAGGGGGAGATTGAGGCTATTTTGAACACGCTACCCGTGGACATAACTTTTGTGGGCAATGATGACGCCGTCAAATACTTCAGCAAAGCCGATGAACGCATATTCGTGAGGACAAAGGCCGTTTTGGGCAGAAAGGTTCAGCTCTGCCACCCGCAGAAAAGCATCCACGTAGTCAACAGGATCCTTGAAGCCTTCAAGAAAGGCGAGAAGGACATGGCGGAGTTCTGGATTAATATGGGCGGCCGCCTAATTCACATAAGATATTTCGCAGTTAGAGACAGAGACGGCAAATACTTGGGGACGATGGAAGTATCCCAAGATATAACAGACTTGAAGAAGATAGAGGGCGAAAAGCGACTCCTAGACTGGGAAGGCTGAACTCAAACAGTCCATATACTCCCCTACCTTTTCATTTTAACTGGCTGCTGGGTCTACGTGAATTGTGCGGTGCTGGCAGCCAGTTTCACGGCGGATTTTGACTTCTTCCGCTATTCTATCCGCTTCCTCTATTGGTGTGCCCCTCGCCGCTTCTATGTGGAGGCTTGCGTGAACAATATCCGGACCGATGTACTCGGCCCTTAGGTCATGGATGCCTAAAACGCCTTCTACAGACTTTGCCAGACACCACTTTTCCCAAGAATTGCTGGCTTGGTGCCCTGCCTACAAGATAGTGAGCATTATCATTAAACAAGTATGCGCCGCTAAAAGCGATAATCATAGCCACTATTGTTGAGGCTGGCGGATCAGCCAAATAATATCCTTGTGTGACAAGAATTAATGCAATTAAAGCGGCTACATAAATAGAACTCGTTTTTAACAACCGCCTCTGCCTGCACCTTTATTAAGGCGCCCTTTGCTCCAACTTTTAAAATGTAAAATGTGGAGATAGCAGCAACAAACATGCCTAATAAAACGACCACAAAGGCAATATACGAGTCTTTGGGCTGACTTGTTTCCGATGGCTGGAAAAATTTTGGAACAACCTCTCGCTGCAATTTAAGCAACATACGCCCTCTAATGGATTATAGGTGCCGTATTTAGGGCATGTCCTCTATGTTAAGGCCCTAAATGCCTACGGTTCGCTCCATTTAATTCTGCCTCTGAAAATTTTTTACTAGAAATATTGACTAATTATTATGAAAGTCAAAATATGGTATATTTCTGTTTTAGTTGTTGCTATTGTTCTCACCATACTTATTAGTGGGTGTATCAATCAGGGTCTAGAAGGTGCTCAATGCTCAAGTCCGCCTTTGGAAAAGAAGGCTTTATAAATTCATTTGAAATTATAAACTGAGGTAAAACATGAGGCAAACAAAACTTGACCTAATAAGAGAATACAAAACATACTACACAGCAAAAACGGTTCCTGGAATAGTTGAATTTGGTGAAATTCAATTTTTGACTATTGAGGGTAAAGGTGAACCTGCTGGAGAAGTTTTTACAAAAGCAGTTGAAGCACTGTATCCTCTTGCCTATGGTGTAAAAAATATCTCTAAAAAACAGGGTAAAGATTTCGCTGTCCCAAAATTAGAGGGGTTATGGTGGGTTGAATCTGATAAACCTGCTTTAGAGGTACCTCGTGGAGAATGGCGATGGAAACTTCTTATTCGTATGCCTGATTTTGTTACTTCAGAGATGGTGGAAAAGGCAAAAGAAGAAGTTTTCAAAAAGAAAAGCATGGAACTAATTAAGAAGATTAATTTTGAAAAGATTAAGGAAGGTAAATGTGTACAAATATTACATATTGGTCCTTATTCCACCGAACCTGGGTCGTTGGCAAAGATGAATAACCTTATGGAAGAGAAGAATCTCGTTCATAATGGCCCACATCATGAGATTTATCTTTCTGATCCACGAAAAGTCACTCCAGAAAAGATGAAGACTGTTTTAAGACAACCTGTGAAAGGGAGAGACTAGGAAAAAGATGCGATGTGATGACATCATAAGAAAACTGAAATCCCTGTCTAGTCCCAGAGCCGTTGAAGGCATGGCCAAGTATGGGATTACCGCTGAAAGCGCTTATGGCGTGTCAATTCCGAATTTAAGAAGGATTGCTGAGAAAATAGGAGAAGACCATAGACTTGCTCAACAACTATGGGAATTAAATATTCGAGAAACTCGAATACTTGCGAGAATGATTGATGAGCCCGTCTTAGTGACCGAGAAACAAATGGAGGAATGGGTGAAGGAGTTTGATTACTGGGAAATCTGTGACCAAGTATGCCAGAATCTTTTTACATACACTAAATTTGCTTATCAAAAAGCCATAGAATGGAGCAAAAGGGACGAAGAATTTGTTAAAAGGGCTGGGTTTACTTTGATGGCTTGGTTAGCTTTTAAAGGTAAAGAGGCAAAGGATAAACAATTTGAGAAATTTCTTCCGATCATAAAGAAGGAATCCACCGATGGAAGAATTCTGGTGAAAAAAGCAGTTAACTGGTCATTAAGGCAAATTGGAAAACGAAATCTTGAATAAAAGAGCAATTGAGACTGCGAGAGAAATTCAGAAATTAGAATCAAAAAAATGCCAGATGGATCGCTCAGGATGCAATCAGGGAATTAACAAGCGATGCAATCCAAGAAAGATTAAAAGAGGTAAATAATATGGGTGGGCTTGGGCTCTCCGGCAACTTCGTTGCCTTGCCTCGCTTCGCTCGGTCATTTAACAGCGGTGTTAATGACCCTGGCGGACGAAATAGAGATATACTGCATAGAGCATAAACCGGGTGAGTGCCCATCATGAACCAGTATTAATTGGGCCTGTCCACGTCGTTCCATCATAGGTATAATAGGGTATTGTCGTGCTCATAGGCTTAGATACGAATACCCAGATTATCCCCCTGTCGTCTTGGAAGGCATCCATGCCTCTTTGATTAGTTGTTGTTGGTTGAATCTTTGTCTCAGCCGACCAAGTGGCTCCATTATCCGTGGATGTCATGGAGTAGACATTGTACGGGGCCTTATCTGGGTCGTATGTTGGACCCCGAACGTGTGGGAGATCATTTGATGCATGTACAAAGAACGGCCACCATGTGCCGTCGCTGGCCTTGAAGAAGCTCGGGTTCCTATCATAATGGGGATCTGTGGTCAACCTCCTCTGGTAGCTGACAGCGTTAACTGGACTTGGTTGGACAAGGAAAATTCCTACGACTAAAGCTGAAACTATGTTACTAGAAGAAGTTTGCTTGCTTTCTTACCGTCGTCGTTGGCAGTCCGTGATAGAAGCCGGCGCTATGCAAGTATTCGCCAGCGCTTTCGCCTGTTAAAAAACTTCTATTTCCGTCTTCTTAGAGTCCCGAGGCTATCACGCCAAACCCTTTATGTAGTCCAAATCAAGAAATTTCCGACATATTTATTAATATAGGATATTCTATATTTTGTGGGCGGAATTGGTTTTGGTAGAGACTGTCACCGTCACTTCGAAGGGTCAGGTAACTATTCCTTCAAGGCTGAGAAGAGAGCTGAGAATAGTGGAAGGGGAGAAACTTTTGATTATTCGTGAGGGAAATGCCATCAAAATTATTCCTGTACCCAAGTTGTCGGAGTTGGCTGGTGTGGATAAAGAGGTGTTCAAGGGTCGAAAGCCTTCGAAGGAGGTTGAGACTATGAGAAGGGAGTGGACGAAGGAATTTGAAAAAAGAATCTGTCAAGCCTAAGGTTGTTTTAGATACAAAGCCCTTGATTAAGCTCTTTGCAAAAGAAGAAGGTTGGGAAACTGTTCAGAAAATCTTGTCTAAAGTGGAAGATGAGGAGATTGAGGCGACGATAAGCGTGGTTACACTGACAGAAATCTATTACAAGTATTTATACGAGAAAAGACCAGATTTGGCCAAAACCAGAGCTGAAGAGCTTAGGTACGCCATATATCTTAAAAAGCTTGAGATAAATGAGGAGGTCGCCATCAAGGCAGGGGAGTTTAAAGGCAAATACAACGTTTCTATAGCTGATGCTTTCATAGCAGCCGCCGCATATTTTGAAGGCGCAACCATACTCAGTGACGACGCGGACTTTAAAAAAATACCTGAAATTAAAGCTTTAACTGAAAAAGAGTTTATCTCATACTTCTCAAGATAGTCGCCACCTTGCTGAGCATGAAATTATTCAAATTTATGCTTCATGATTTAACGATTTGACTATTTCTCTTCTTGATTTAGCGTTTGTATATTGTTTCCATTTTGCTTTTGTTGATCTATGCTATACATAGAATGAATGTTGTTATGGATATAGCGGCGTCGATGTAGAAGAGTCTTTGAGGCCAAAAACTCTAAGACTATTTGATAGAAACCCATTCTGTCTAATGCCATGCATTTGCATAGCCATTAGCGATGAGGTATTTTCTCAAACCTGCTCCTCCTATCAATGCCCACTATTTGGGATTATAAGATTCACTGAATACAAGATTAAAAGGAGAAGATAGATGGAAAAGTGTACTGGCAATTCCATATTTCAAGGCGAAGCTAACTCTTAGAATCTGAAGCCACTGCTTTTTTTCTTAATTATCTTTCTGACTTTTTCTAAGCTTTTGAAGGTTCCAATGTCGTAGTGTGGCTTGTCTATGAGGTATCCGTAAACGGGAAGCTTGTCTTTAATTAGCTTTAGGATCACGTGGGAGGATAACTACGTCTTTTTTGGGTTGCAATAGTCAAGCACTCTAGGCTTGAAAACGTAAACAGCTATGCTCATGGAATACTCCTATAGGACGGGCTTCTCAGCGAAGTATGCAAGTTTACCTTCGCCGTCGACTTTTCCTATGCCATAGTCGATTGGAACGGATTTGCTTAAGGCAACGGTGGATATGGAATTCTTTCTTTTGTGAAATTCGATCATGTCTGTTAGGTTCATGTTTGTCAGCGCGTCGCCATAGTAAACGATGAATGTACCATCGAAGTATTCTCTAGCCGCATATAACGCGCCAGCTGTGCCCACTCTAGGGGCGGCTGAGTACTTGATATGGACTTAAACTTTTCTCCATTTCCAAAATAGTTTTTGAATATGCCGACCTCGCCTTAAGATTCTGCTATTGGAAAAGGAATCCAGACGGCACTAAAGGGTGGGTTTGTTAATTCTGCAATGTTTGTTTATGAATGGACTATAAAAGACCTTAGAGAGGAAGCAAAGAAACATAAGGCACATATTATCCTCATGTTATTTAAGAGGTTTGCAGAGTGAAACAACTATTGAACTATTTTTCACCACTCGATAAGTTTACAGAACCTCAATCAATAAAGTTTAAGAAACAGAGGGTCTAAAAAAGGTCATGTTGTGGTAGTAAAGTTGTAAAAGCTTTATGTTCGAAGGCGCATATTAAGAAAGAGCTAGAGCTATAGAAATTTGCAAAAGATAAAGAAAGGAGGAAAAAGATTCACTTAATTATTTAATTGCATACACCCTCAGGCACGCATAGACACTTCTTCAAGGTTTACGCCTTAGATAAAAATTGGATTTACTAGCCGGTTCAAAATTAAAGGAAATTAAGATGGTAATGGAAAATCATATTTTAGACCAAGCCCAATTAATTGGCCTTTATCAGAGGAAATAAACTCTGATTTAAAAAATTTTGAATAAGACATCTTAAATTTAATAAGGTGAAATTTTTAAAGGAAGTTGGTAAATACGTTAAAACTAACCTTCTATGTCTTATGAGAATGGCTCAGAATAACAAAAAGGAAAAAAATAAAACTTGTTGCTCTTGGCAATCTTACCATTTGTTTCAATCATTTAGCAGATAAGTTTAACACTCTTTCTAACCTTTCCATAACCTTTTCTTTATCCTTTTCTGAGTAGCTTGTTGTTGCAAAGATTCCTCTCCAACCGTCTAAGAAAGTTGTCTTCTTAATTTCGGGAACTATTCTCCCTTTGATCTTTTCTTTAAAGATCTGTGGACATGGTAATATTTGTTTGATTCTTTCTGCAAGCCCTGATGGGACACCATTCTCATGGATTAGGGAAGCTATATCTCTTATGTCCGAGGCCCTGGAAGAAACATCCTTCATGATGAAATAGTCTACGTAACTTGGAACTGCTATGCTTACAATCTCATCGGCTACAGTAATGGATGTAGGCCTACTGTTTTCAACCATAGCGTTGTCTATCAGAATTGTCTCCTCAGCAACTCTTCCCCTTATCTCTCCTTCCATGAAATCTAAGGATACCTTAACCTTCACTTTGTTGTTTTGTAGAGATTTCACCCATCTCATAAAACCATAATTTCCAAGCTTCTTTTCTTCTTCAATATTATAGCCTTCAGGCAAGCCCTCCTTCAACACATCTAAGTTCCATCCATTTTCCTTCTTAACAACGAAGTCGCAGTCTCTGGTGAACCTCAAAAATTTGATGAAAGCCCTTAACGCATATCCACCGATTAGAATCAATTTTGGGTTGGTGAAGCCCTCTGTTTTCACAGAAAGGCTGCGAATCGCTTTCAGTAGTTCTGCCTCTCTACTTTTCATCATCTCTACTACTCTAGGCAAACTCCATCACCTTTTTGACAGCTTCTTCTACAAACTCTTTCACATCTTCTTGCTCTAACCTAGTTGCTTTTACACTGAAGATTTTCGTCCCCATTTGCTCGTTCAATGAGTTGCATCCGTACTTTATGGCATTCCAAACCCTTGTATTAGTTCTGGATATCCTCTTCCATCTTGCTAAATCTCTCACTTTCTCGAATGAGATCTCGTCTCTTCTAATGTATAAGACTGCGAAGGCGTCTAAGAAAGCCCAATCTGCTATGCAGTTCACTATGCATGACTCTGGCTCTTCAACCATTAACTGGTCAACCTCCCTATACTCATATGGTATTTTTTTATAGCATTCCACCTCGAAAATCCAGTCTCTTCCTCTTCCGAACCTCTCTAAGGCTTTCTTGTATGATGCATCTTCTACGGCTAATCGGTACACATTCCTGTGGACAAAATCATAGTTCCATACGCTGGCAGCTGTCTGCTTAATCAAAACCTTAAACCCTTTATCGCTAGTTAAGAATTCCCAAACATCCTGTTTCTCTTGTAAGTAATACCAACCCCAGTAAACTCTCTCAACCTTGCCCAACCTTCCTAATCTGTGTAAGTACTCCTTCGCTCGGGCATCGACCTGCTTTGCTTCACTAACAGTGAATAAGCTCCCCTTCCACTTCTCCCTCAAAGCTTTGCCGAACTGTTCTAAGTACATTAAGTCACCTTTAATATAATAATGGCACGTTAACTATTTAAAGATATGTCACCATTCAAGGTAGAATGGCACATTAAGTCTATTCGGACATTAAAGTTCTATGCCTTATGAAAAACGGCTCAGGATACCAATATGGGCTGAAAATGAAGCTCGTAGCTCTCGGTAGTCTCGTTATCAGTTTTGAACTCAGATGCAAAGTAACTTCCTTAAATCTTTGAATTTCAGTCTCGCTCATTGCTGCCATAACGAAATAAGTCCCAATATTTCTTGCTTCGGGTGGGATGCTTGTTGAGTACTGGGTTATTAAACCCTACTCCGCGTTTACCTAACTCATTTAAGCAATGAATAAGATTCTTCGCCTTCAATAACCTAGTTTCATCTAATACGACCAATAGCCTCAACTCATTTGTTTCACTCCAATCACTTGCTTCCTGATAGATTTCTTCCAGCTCTTGAGTAATGTCAGCCTTTCCTTTAGTGAAAACAATTTTTAACAAATCATTCGCTCTTAATCTGTTTGCTAGAGTTCCATGAGGATCAAACACAATTACTCTAACTCCACTAGCTAAAGCCTCTTGAATTAGAATTAATGAAAAGAAAGACTTTCCAGTTCTCGTCTTTCCATAAATTATTCCATGCCCAGTCAAAACATCCAATGGAAAATAAACTCTACGCTTAGTAACTTTCTTCTTAACAATTGATTCAACAACATATCCTAGAAAAGCTGATCTAGGTTTAGGAATGCTTACTTCTTCGCTTGGAATGTGTATTTGCTCCTCTATCGGCTCCTCTGTAGGCAATTCTAGGGTTGTAGTGAAAAACTTCCTTAACATGCCAGCAACATCTTTATCGCATTCAAATCCTGTGCAGTCTTTAGTTAAAGCTATTCCATAGTATTTTTTCGCTTCCTCGTCTAAAGGAAAAAACTCTGGCCTGAAGACTATCACGGGATCCTTTACCTCAGAGCACTTTACAAAGTATGTTAGGTTTGCCTCAATCATCGCAGCCCTTTTCCTCGCTAGAATTTCATTTAGATGCCTGGATTAAGTCCGTTGACAGAGGGTTTTATGATGTTCCCTATACTTATAGGGTAGGTAGTCCGAGCTCACTTGCTCTGGTGGTGGCCATCAGAAATGGGCGAAATTCAACCCAGACTTTATCAGAATAGGAAAGGATATTCTAGTTGTAGAGATAAAATCTGACGAAGATCTCACTGAAGAAAATAAAGCCAAAATAGAAATACGCTAGAATACATTTCGAAGAATTGAATAAAAAGCAGAAGAAATTCAAATATTATAAGTTCCTTTCTCCACAAGATTTTCCGCAGTTTTTAAATCTATAAAATCTGAAGATTATGCGAAATAAACCAGTAATCTTGAAGCTGAATTAAGGGGCTAGCTCATTCCATAACTTAAGAAAATCGCTCAATCACCCGCATTCGACTTAAGAATCATCACCCGTTATTGCGACATAGAGATGGATGAAAAGCTCTTTCAACCGCCATTAAAAATGTCTCTAGACACAACATCGTTTTCAATAAAAGAAAAATGAGCGTATCAAACCTGTTTCACTTGAGTGAGGCACATAACATATCACAAGGCAGTTTCTTTTGTTCTTCAACACCTTTTCTTGTCAGTTCATAAGCCATGGAAAGAGAATGTTGCTGGCGAGAATGAGTTTTATTAAAAAATTATCTCTCTAGGTGGTATGCTGAAGTAAAGAATTATTAGGGCGAATTTAAGGAGATCCTGGTATGGAATACATGGATTTAGTTGAGAAGGTTAGGAATTTGGGGGTTGCTTCTGGTTCGGCGAATATGTATATTTTAAGGCTCTTGAAAAGCTCGAAGAGGCTAGAGCCGACCTCAGTATGTTGGAAACGGAGAAATACGTGAAACAGATAATTAAGATGTTCCTCATTCAGTGAGGGAGGATGGGTAGGACTGTGGACAGGGAGGATTTGAATCGGGAACAGCTTACTGAGCAATTGCGTAAGTCTAATGAAGTTTTCCGAAAGTTACGGGGTAAAAGTTTACTAGGTATCAATTTCGACGATAAAAAAACGGTAGATGCGATTAAAGAAGCCTACAACTCGGCAAAGGCCAAGTACATCGGGGCTGGTGCGATATCGAAGGTTCTACATCTACTCAATCCTGAACTATTTGTGATGTGGGATGGCGACATTAGAAAAAGTATCAAGTTGGGGGTAGTGCAGAGGGCTATCTAAGACTTCTAAGGAAAGTAAAGAAGGTAGTGGAAGAAGCGCTAGAAGGGGAAGCGATGAGAAAAGGATAAAGATGGAGGTTGCGGAGAAGGTTTGTAGAGAGTTTCCAAGCATTGAACTTGGCTCGGAATATAATATAAAAACATTGGCTAAACTTATCGATGAATACAACTGGTGGGTTGTCCATTACGGAGTTTGATGAACTCACCGAACTAATCTTCAATGAGATAATATAAAGTGACTAAATCTTTGAGAGCATACCTGAATATTTCTCTATCCTCATCATCTTTCCTTCAGGCTGTATAAGCCATGTCATCCAGCAAAGCTCTATAGGTTTATATCCACAAGCCAAAGCAACCTCTTCAGCTCTCCTTATGAATTCTACATCATCGTTTACAGGCTCCAAGCCAGCCTTGACCAAAATCTCGTTAACAACTCTTTTAACTATTTTATCAGGCATTACAGTATCTATTCCACCCATCATCCTCAAATACTGAAATGTAATTAAGCCCACGCCTTTAATCCTTCCAATTGAATCCTCTCTCCAATTTTCAAGGCTGGAATTTCTCGCCCAAGTTCTCAGCGCTGTTTTATCATCTTCGCTTATTGTTGAGAGATAGGATGCTATACCTTTAGCGACTGACCACGACCTTTTATTTCTCCAAATCCCTTTCAGCTTGTCGATGTCGGCTCCCGCAAGCTCTTTAAGGTTCGTTATTACCCCATTTTCCACGAAATTCTTATTGAACTCCTCAACTTTCGGAACTACGGCCGTGAAGTAGTTTAATCCTATCGAGGTGAAGGCGGCGTCGACCACCATCAAAACTACGCTTCCTCCCCACCTCTCAGTCCTGAGACATCTCTCACAATGATCTTTCAATCCGAGAACATTCCGCATATAACCATCCATTATTTCCTTTAACAAAGGATCCATCTGAACACCTCGGTTTTATATGGTTACATCCTCCTATAGATAGAAGCCCCTCGCATCTTCTTATTAAAGGAATAAATTGTTATCAAAGCCTTTAGAGGGGGTAACTTATAATGAGGGTATGGAAAAATTCCTCAAATTATCCTTTGGCAACTTTCCATAAACCGTTTAATGCGGGATATGTAAAAATATGAAATAGAGAGAATTAGCTACGAGTAGTCGA
>JAWBOR010000054.1:0-10773 GCA_038826015.1 Bathyarchaeia archaeon | reverse complement strand
TTACACAAAACGTGAAAAACTTTGTTACACAAATCAGCAAAGAAAAAGAACCTTATCCGTTTATGTCGCAAGACCCCAACCAAAGTTAAACTATTCCTCAGGTTCAAGAATTATTTTTAAGCCTTCTCTCTCCATATCTATATGTATCTATGTCAAAGTAGATAAAGGTAGAAAGCTTAAAAATTAGTGGAGCTGTCTGATTTAGCAGTCAAGTTTTAGCTTGACCAAAAAATATCAATTAAAGCAGTTTTTCTCTGTTTTCAGCTCAAAAAAGATAAACCATAGATTTATCTCAAGAAGAAACATAGGTTGAACACGCGGTTAATGATGCTTTCTAGGGTATTCTTGAAATATTCTATCTTAGAAGTTGATGTGCCTTCTTCTTTTTCCCCATAAACTATGTATAGAAAAATGAAGACGAGCGTAATGAAGGTAAGTCCTATTAAGATGCTTAGAATCATTCCGAAGTAGCTTTCTATATCCATAGCTGAAATCAGCCTTCATCAAATGTTCTTGGTACTAATATTTAAGGTGTAGCCTCTTTCCATTCCTTCATTAAAACATCATAGAAATCATCGTTATCTTCTATCTTGTCATACCATCCTAAGCATTCAGCCAACTTCTGCGCAATAAGATGATAGCATAAATGAGCTCTCCTGTCCATAATATGATAATAAAAATCATCACATGAACAGAAGTCTGCTGCCGGCATAACCAGGTAATCCCGTTCTCTACCGACAACTATCCATACAATTCTGCCGCTGGGCTTAAAAATATACTTTTTAACTTTGCTGTCTCTTACGGCTTCCCAAGCTTTAAGGAAACGCGAACCAAACAGAGATGTGAGACGGGCCAAATGTTCACCAGTAACCCTTTCTTTTTTCTTTGCTTCTTTGCAGACGTTTCTGAGAGCATCAATTTCCGCCTCGTCTTTATCCATGGAACATTCTCCTAAAAAAAGAAAAACTGTCATTACCGTAATAACTTTTTATACATTGAAAACATCATGTCTTCCTTTTTTTAGCTAAGCGTCCTAAGACGACCCAGCAACCCTAAGAATGTTCCGTCCAGAAGGTATATCTCCGCCTTATCAATGTTGACGCTTCCAGAACGGAGAACTGGACCAATGAAATCTTCAAATTCCTTATCTCTGAACCTGATGGACTTGTTTATAGCTCTTCCTCCGAGGAAATCATTAAATGACGGCATTACAAGAAGGCTTACAACTTTAAGCTCAATGTTAAAATCAGCTTTCAAAACATCCGCGGGATCATCATTCTTCTTTAACTTCACACCATGGCGTTTAAATAGAGATTTGGCAAGGATTCTCCCATCGCATTGAGCCTTAACCCAGACCTGTCTTGTTATACGGAAACCCAATGGATCCTTAAAGACCACGATTGGATGAACGTGTCCGACAACCAGAGTACTACAGCCCAGCAATTCTAGATCAGGCCACATATGACCGTGAAAAAGACCTATATCTCCTATAATTTTTCCTTGCTGAGGCAGGATTTCAACGCATTTTGGCAACAAAGCCTCCAGATTTCCATCATGATTGCCCGGTATAACCTTTACCTCTGGGATAACTTTGCATAATTCTTCAAAGAAGTCGGGTATATCACGCCATTCTTCCAGTTCGATTTTTTCAATTGAATATCTAATATCGCCTAAAACCAGAATGCTGTCGGGTTTTTCCGAAGAAATTATTTGTTTAAGTCTGTTCAATAGTTTCGCTGTCTGTGAAGGTATGTGAACGCCTTCTTCAGCTAAAGCTACTTCCCAACCAAGATGTAGATCCGAGATAACCAGAATCTTTTCTGTTTCCCTGTGGATAAGAAGAGCCGGAAAAGGGCTTAAAGGCAACAACCCCGTAGATTCATTTTGCCCCATGAAAGACCACAGATAAGTAGTTATGCTTTGGGTATAAGAGCGGTTATTTCGTTAAATATCTTCTTGTTAGCAGCGGCGATGATGGAAAACCGATTCAGTTTGGTTAAGGTTACGTCGCGAGGTTCTTCGCCATTAGGTTGGAGGAATAATCCACCTGCCTCTTTCAAAATCAGCATTGCAGCTGCAATGTCCAATGTTCGAAGTTTTCCTCTGACATCGACATACGCGTCTAAAAGCCCTGAGGCGACAAGGCATATCTCCAACGATGCAGACCCCAAAGACCTTAGGCTTTTGAGAACCTTCATAAGATGAATCATTTTTTCCACAGCTTCTGGAGCACGGGAGATGTCGATGCTCAAAATAGCGTCTTCTAAATCGACTGTTTTAGATGGCTTGATTTTCTCACCATTGTAAAAGGCGCCTTTACCTTTTTCAGCCGCGTAAACTCCTCCATTGCTCAAGTCCATGACAACAGCAGCTTCTAAATCGCCTAATCGATCTGTCGGCGAAATAGCCATGGCAGTTGAAGCGAAGTTTATGCCTCTAACAGCATTAGTTGTCCCGTCCACTCCATCTGTGATAAGATAAAACCGGGGCGCATCTCCTATTTTCTCAACTCCTCGTTCTTCTCCGATAAATATGCAAGACAAATCGTTTTTCGTGAGATAATTGATAATTGCCTCCTCTGCTACCGCATCTATAAGTTTCGTTTTATCGCCTCCGAATCCTGAACCCACAATTTCTCCTGACTTCAGGGTTCCAAGAAGAGGATGAACCGTCAAGTAGACTTCTTTAGCCATTTCTCTTAATATATGGAGGCTTTTTTTCTCCAAGTCTGTTTCACCATTCTCATCTTATCTTTAAGCAAAACATAGTTATAGACATTCTCCTTTAGAAGACGTACTAGATTGTCGGGGTTTCCTTTGGATTTAAAACTAAATTTTTTATACCTATTTGAAAGTTATAATACTGAAAGGGAATATAAATTGGCTGAATCTGAGAAAAAGGAGAAGTATTATTACTATAAGAAAAAGGAGAAGAAAGCTGAGGAAGTTAAGAAGAAACCTAAAACATCTACGAAGTCAGTTCGTTGTAGCTAGCTCTAATAAAACGTGGTATGCATTTTTCATCTTTAACTGGATTAAATCTTTTGAGCTCAGAGAAGTCCAAAGGTGTTACAATGCGTGAGACCATTCCGTGTAAGCTATAAGGGAGTCTGATCAACCGCATACTGCCAGATGTAACCCATTCGTCTATTAAAAAGCCTTTCTTTTTTGTTTGTCTAGCAAATTCTCTACGTTTTTTGTAACTCCAATTGAACGTGTCAGCATCGAAGACATGGATGTGAAAGCCTCTTCCGGAATAAACTATTCTCATATGTGAAAAAACGCCTAGAAGCTCCTCATAAAGTCTTAAAGTCTCTTCTTTAACCATATTGAGTTCTATTTCACAGAAACTCAATCCTTGATGCCGTTTCATTTTGTCTTCCAGAGTCCCATGAATTGGACATCTAAAGTTCTCAGGGTCTAGGTCAAAAGCCAGTTCTTGTCCTATAATACGTCCTTTTTCATCATGAATGTTTCTGTCGTAATAAGCTGATTCTGGTCTAAACTCAAGTATCTGGTTTTTTACATCAGATATATCTGTGTATTTATCAATTAATATGGTTGTAGAGGCATCTTCTTCATATTCTGGAGGATAAATCTTGGTATGTCTTCCAATAATTACTGCGAAAACTGTGTTTTTTAGCCTCTCACCGAACCATCCTTCAACCTTATCTGGATTAAATTCTTCACGGTAAAATTCTTCACGTTCTTCAAGGGTCGAGTACCGCATCCCATGTGGAAGCTCATACCTATTCAAATTCGCCCTTCCCTAAGAAAGGATTTTTAAGATTTCTCAGAGGGTTCCAGCCTCCCAGCTGGACATATATTTCTTTTGTTCTTCAGTCATTTCGTCGATTTCTATATTCATTCCTTTAAGTTTCAGCCTTGCTACGAGTTCGTCGATTTCTCTAGGCACATTGTAAACTTTAGGCTTCATTTTCGGATTCTTAGCCAGATATTCCACGCATAAAGCTTGATTAGAGAAGGACATGTCCATCACTTCCGAAGGGTGCCCCTCAGCTGAGGCTAAATTAACAAGTCTTCCTTCAGCGAGAAGAAAAATCTTTCTTCCATCTTTTAGAGCGTACTCCTCTAGATTCGGTTTTATGGTTCTCTTCGATGTGGAAAGTGCTTCTAAATCCGGTATATTTATTTCTACATTGAAGTGGCCGCTATTGGCGATTATGGCACCGTCTTTCATCCTCAAGATGTGCTCTTTTCGGATAACATGTGTATTTCCCGTCACCGTCACGAAAATGTCGCCTCTTTCAGAAGCTTCTTGAATGGACATAACTTGGAAGCCGTCCATCACTGCTTCAAGCGCTCGTAGCGGGTTAACTTCGGTAACGATGACATTTGCGCCCATCCCCTTGGCTTTTAAAGCGAGACCACGTCCGCACCAGCCGTAGCCACAGACTACAAACTTCTTTCCGGCTAAAAGAATGTTCGTGGCGCGGAGAATCCCGTCTATCGTGCTTTGTCCAGTTCCATAACGGTTATCGAATAGATACTTAGTGTAGGCATCATTCACAGCTATTATAGGATATTTCAGCGCGCCGTCTCTTTCCATGGCTCTAAGACGTAAAACCCCTGTCGTGGTTTCTTCTGTTCCGCCTTTAACTCCATCAAGAACCCCACATCTCGAAAGATGAATGGTGGTGACAAGATCTGCGCCATCATCCAGTGTTATCAAAGGCGCATGATCTATCACTTTGTTCACGCACCAATAGTATTCGTCTGCGGTCTCTCCGCGCCAAGCATAAACATCAATGTTGCTCTCAGCTATTGCTGCTGCCACTTCGTCTTGAGTTGAAAGAGGATTCGACCCACATAACGCAACATTTGCTCCGCCAGCTTTCAAGGTTTCAACAAGCACAGCTGTCTCTTTCGTCACATGTAGGCAGGCACCTATTTGGAAACCTTTAAGCGGTTTCTCTTTTTCAAAACGTCTTTTTATTTGGTTAAGAACAGGCATGTGTCTTGAAGCCCATTCAACTAGGAGTCTCCCTTTATCGGCTAAATTCAAATCTTTTATTTTGAAATCTGCCATCTTGTTATGCTTCCTTCAATTTTTATTTACAATCTGGTTGCTTATTAATTAAAATTTTAGGACGAGAAGGAACACGCGAAAAAAGGTTCTCTCTGGTTAAGCTCGCACGTTCATCTTGCTTTGATTCGTTTCACGATTGGTGGTCTAATCTTTCTCAGAACGCGGTAGCGGCAGTGAGGACATCTAGTGCCCAACTCAAGTTCAGTAGATTTAACCATCGCACCACATTTAATACATTGATATAGCAAAGCGGAGGCAGTTTCTTCTTCAGTCACTCACTTCACTTCCAAGTTGAAAGGTGGTTTTGCAAATTTAAATTTTGTGCTTTAAAGAACATAAGTGAAATATTTAAACTAGAGGGTGTTCAATTTTTTGCAACAGAGGAAATATCATTGACTCTTGAAATCCTAATCTTAGCAGGCGGTGGAGGACATACCGGTTATTCATATGCATTAGCTCAAGCACTTCATAAGAAGGTCTCTCTTTCTTTTCTTGTACCTGACGGAGACATCCTTAGCGAGAAAAGACTCAGCAGATTTGGCACAGTTAGTTTCTTCACGAAATCTAGAGGCCCAAAAACCTCAAACATCACGTTTGCAGTGAGGTTAGCTAAAGCTTTTGCTAAGTCTATTTGGAAGGTTCCCAGAAAATTAAGCGCCGTAGTAAGCAGCGGAAGCAACTTTTGTATTCCTCCAGCGTTGACAGCATGGCTTAAAGGGATCCCTGTTGTGAACATTGAAAGCTCAGTTCGGTTCATTAAAGCGTCTAAAACCGCCCGTTTGCTTCATCCTTTTTCTGCTTTAACAGCATTACAATGGGAAGAACAAAAAAAGATTTTAAAAGGCGGTATAACAGTGGGTCCGCTTTTACCTAAACCGGAAATTGAACCCTGGAACGGAGGCTATGTCCTAGTAACAGGAGGCACCTATGGACATAAACCTTTATTCGACATAATAAGCGAGAGTAGCTTAACTAATGTTGTCTTACAAACAGGGCGAATAGACCCTCAGCTTTACGCTAAGATTCACCCAGAATGGAAGATCATAACGTTGACGGAGAAATTTCATGAAATTCTTGCAGGCGCCGATGTTGTAGTCACCCATTTCGGGTCAACCGTGTTAGACGCACTTGTTTACAGAAAACCCACAGTTATCGTTCCAAACCCCGAATGGACTCGAACCGCTGGTATAGAAGATGCTAGGCATCTGGCAAAGAAGGTTAATGCAATTCTTATTGAGGAGATAACTCTGAAAAATCTCTTAATGGCAATTGATATGGCGAGAAATGCTGAAATTCCACAATTTTCTAGCGGTGCCGAAAACCTTGCAAACAAGATAGTTGAACTTCTCTGCGGATAAAAGTTCTTCATGTACAAATTGGAATGAAGCAGATTGAAAATCAATGTTGCAATGCGCAGATAGTAGAGCAATAATCCTAGTCTAAGGAACCACTTATCATTCTATATTTCATTCTTTCAGAATTCTATTATCTGAAGGTTTATCTTTAATGGAATATTAAATGGAAAAGATAATACAGTAAATTTGATTAAGTAATTACGTTTATGGGTTTTAACATATCCTTGGAGAGCATTAAGAATTTGGGTGACGAAAGACCGCCGGTTGACGTATGCGTTCCAACTTACAACTCTGGTAAAACCATTAACAAATGCTTAGAATGTCTCGAAAAGAACCTTATTCAAGGCGATCAAGTCACGATTTACGATAGGTTTTCCACAGATGAAACAGTTGAAACAGTGAAGGCTCATGGTTTCAAATTGATTCAAACGACTGATCCGCTAGGAAAGATCAGAGCATCTTCAATAAATGAGACCAAGAAAGATTTTGTTTTCTTTCTTGATTCAGACATGTACCTTCCAGATCACTTCATTGAAAATCTCTTCAAATGGTCAGAAAAACTCGAAAAAGTCGGGGCGATTCAAGGCTTACCTGTGAACACTTTGAACACGAAACTTTACAAGCTGGAAATGTGGTTGAAATACGAACGTTATGATTATCCTTGTATACTGACATATCGAGGAAACACTGGAAACACGCTGGTTTCGAAAGAAGCTGCTAAAGGCTTTAAATGCGAACACACAATTTTTGAAGATTATGCGTTGTTGCAATATCTCCGCTCCCGCGGGTACAATTGGTGGGTGGTAGACTTCGTTGTGCCACACGACAACCCCAATTATAAGAACGCATCCCTATGGGGCGGTGCGGGAATTCGTCTGCTAAAAACCAAACCTTGGTGGAAACTTGTCTTGTTCCTTGGCTGGATGCCTTTAAAGGCACCATGGGGTGTCAAGACCATTCAATTCAAGAGCCAGCTATACTTGCTTTATGGCTATCTGAATTACAAGAAGTATCTTATCAAAATAGTTGACGTTACAAGAAAGCACTAAAAACCACCTAGCAAGTTTTTGGCTTTCTGCCAAAAAATCTTCTTCTGGTACTGGTTTACCCAATCGGCGACATCGTCGAGTCTTTTCACGCCTTTATGAAAGAGCCATCCTTTTAGCATGTTCAATCCGGTCTTGGGGTTTCTCATTAATGTCCTCAAGCATCTTCCCAAGGCGTACTTCCAATCATATCCAAGGGCGTACATTATTTCGCCCTTGTTTCTGAAACTCATGGGTCGTTTAGTCTTAGAAACAATGTCACTAAAACATCTAGTTTCAAAGCCTAGCTGCTTCGCCTTATAGACTATCCAGTCTTCCCAACCATACTCAACAGGGAACTGGAACCCTATTTCATGAAAGAAACGTGCTTTGATAATTCTGCCTGAACCCCAAGGAAAATCAGGGGAAGACCGCTCGCCCTGGATTGCTCCGCTGGCTATAACCAGATTATGATTTGTCTCCATTCTGTCAATGATTTCTTGAAAATAGTTGGGGGGCAGTTGGTGTTCAGCACCTAGGATACAGATATAATCCATGTCTTTGGCGTTCTTTAGTCCAGCATTGATTACTGATGCCAAAGCAGGTTTTCCAACGGCCTCGAACCCCCTGTCTGGGAGTTGAATCAGTTGAACATTATATTGTTTTGCAATGTCTGCGGTTCTATCGGTTGAGCCGTCATCTACCACGATGATTTTGCAAGGTTTAAAACTTTGTTTCATCAAGCCATCGAGTGTTTCTCCTACAGCTTGTTCTTCATTTCTAGCAGGGATGATTACACAGAGTTTGTTTTTAGAGGTCATTTTACGTCTCCAATTCCTCGAGTTCATAACATCTTTCCATATTTTAATTCTCAAAGACCATAAGATTTTGAGTGTGCTTTTTGTTTGTTCATGTCTTTTCTGGCTTTATTTTCCAAAAACCTTTCCCATCCCTTCGTTTTGCCATTTCTCTTCGATATTTGTAGTCAGGAGGGGTATCAATTTTCAATAATCATCTCGAGATTTTCGCCATGATATGAGTTGATCTGTGAACGCACTTTCTGGAAAGAGAGGGTTAAGACTAGCTGCTGACTCAATGACTTCAGCTTGCTCGATATCGGTTAGTTCTCGATACCTCTCTGCAGCCCTAAATATTGTGGGGATCAGTTTCGTGTCATGCGGTGAAGCTACTGTAGTTACGTTTTGGCTAAGAACAAAATTGAGACATTTCTCAATGTCTCGGTCGCCTTCAAACGGTTCATAATATGAATTGGGCTTAATATTCTCAGTTGGATACGCCTTTTTTGCAAAAACTTTTATGGCAATCGTACCTATGTCACATTGTCTGGCAAGTCTCAAAACGGGTTCGTAATCGCTACGCGGGTCATAATGTTTCTTCAGGACGAAACTGATCGGCAACATTACAGTGTCGAAATCAAAGAGTTTCAAAGCTTCAAGCAAAATCAAGGGCCTGTGACTTGTGATTCCAATATGTTTGATTATTCCATTTTCTCTTGCTTCCAGCATTGCTTCAAGGGCGCCATCAGGCCCAAGCGCAACTCTGAGTTCATCCATCTCATCCAAAGCATGAAATTGATAAAGATCAAAATATTCAGCGCCAGTTCTTTCCAAAGACCGTCTAAGTTCTTCAGCAGCACTTTTCTTAGTCCTTTTCGTCGTCTTACACGCTAGAAACATATCGTCTCCATACTCCTTTATCCATGGACGCAATCTCAGTTCAGATTCGCCGTATGAAGGACCAAAATCAAAATGGTTCACTCCATAAGACATTGCAAGTTCAAGAATCTTGTCGGCTTCAGCCTGATTAACAAAAGCTATTCCCATACAACCAAGAGTCACTATACTGCTATAATGACCTGTGCGACCGAGTCTTCTTTTCTCCATTTAGACCATCACCTTACTGACAACCGCCATATTTTTTGTTCACGAGTTTTTCTATAACTCGCGAAGAATATGGAAAGAACCGCTATTTCAACATAACTGTTTGCATCAAGCTGTACCCTTCACAGTTTTTTACTTCATTGATACATTGTATTGTTTCCATCGCGACCTTTAATATCTCTGACAACCTAACCTTGCTAGTAACGAGACAAAATAACCAAAAATTTATTTCCCGAAGGTTTAGTTTCCTTTGATAATATTTGATATTCTCCAAGAATTAGAAGTTGGAGTTTATGTGTAGGGATGAAGTAAGGCTTCAATATTCGGGTTACATTCTGTTTCTCTCCAAATTATTTAGTATTCTAACAGGCTTGGCTTTTTCATTGATGGTAACCCGTACTATTTCGGCTGAAGATTTTGGAGTTTACGGCAATCTCGGTGATCTTCTAGCTTACTTCACTTTGGCAGCTGGCATTGTTCCTTTTTGGGCTACGAGGTTTGTTGCTAGAAAACACGCGGGTTCCTCGATAACTGGTCTAACAGCGAATCTACTCCTATCTTTACCATTTATTTTGATATATCTTATTAGTCTCCCAACGCTTTTGTCCGTTTTTCAGATTGCTGATGGATACTTAATTGTCTATACGATCCTTATTTTCGAGATATTGGAGATATACGTTAACTCCGCCTTTGAAGCTGCATTACAAGCTAAAAGACCACATGCAATCGGCTTTGGATTTCTAATCTTTGAAATAAGTAAAGTAATCATAGGTTTTGTGCTTATTATACAATTAAAATTGGGATTATTTGGAGCGCTCGTCAGCGTAATAATAGCTTATGTCTTCCAGCTTTTATTCTACCTCAAATTAACCATACCAGATTTTCATGAGAAAGTTAGATGGAACTATATTAAAGAATGGATTAAGGCCTCACCGCTCAACTTGTACGGCACAATTGGTCAAAGGTTTGCGGCACTATACTCCATCCTACTCTTTATTTACGGTGGAAAATTAGCCAGGGCATACTATGAATCAGCACTAATCATCGCAGCCTCAATAGGTCATTCTTCCTCGCTTGCCTATGCTTTGTATCCGCGGCTTTTATCGAAAAATCGACCTGAAGATATTCATACTTCGTTAAAGATGGTTTTGACGTTTGCAATGCCTATGACAACTGGAGCGATCGTCTTGTCTGAATCCTACCTTACAATCTTTGACCCCGTATACCGTATTGCAAAACCAGTCCTTGTTCTAGCATCTCTCTTTACGCTTTCTGCTAGCCTTTCTACAATATTTAACACTGTTGTAGCAGGAACGGAAAAATTTGACTCCCAAGCTGAGATCTCTTATAAGAACATTTTTCGAAGTAAACTATTTGTGATCTTTAGCTTGCCCTACCTCCAAGCCATGGTGATCACGCCCGCTATATTTTTTGTCCTTAATT
>JAWBOR010000053.1:0-10786 GCA_038826015.1 Bathyarchaeia archaeon | reverse complement strand
CCTCTTTCATGTATTGTGCACTAATTATCAAATGACCATCAGCGTTACTTACTCCCATATAGCCTTGTCTGCTAACGATTTCAACTTTGAGGTTATCTAATACTTCGTTGACTCTTTCTCCGAACATCATCTTAACCACTTCAATTTTTTCGAACCCTTTAAAGCATTCCTTGAACAGATACATTCCTATCTCGGTATTACGAATTATCTCAACATCCAGCCTTCGTTCCATAGCAATCAGTCTTCAATAAAGTTTATTAGAAAAAACCAAAAAAATCCACTGAATATTAATCTTTCTGTCAGTTACAGCGGTTTGTCTAATAAGTTTAAGAAAGCAAATTTAAATATGAACGTTTAGAAGAAGATTTGCAAACAGATGGAGGAATTTTACGTGAAGGAAGATTACCTAAGGGAACCCATCAAATCAATAGATCTGGAGAAGACCAACACAATTTCAGAAATATTGGAAGCCTTCAACTATACTTCTTTTCAGTCTCGCACGCTTGCTGCATGTGCTAACATTTACGTTGAAATGTTAGAAGATCCCGATAGACCAGTTATTTTTCTTGGTTTAGCGGGTGCGATGGTTCCCGGCGGCATGAAAAAGGTCATATCAACTGTCATAATTAGGAACATGGTTGACGTGATCGTAAGCACGGGAGCTAACATGTTTCATGATTTTGTGGAGGCGTTTGGAGGGCATCACTATGTGGGTTCACCAGATGCAGACGATACGAAGCTACGCGATGAAGGAATCGATAGAATCTACGATACCTACGTGGACGAATCAGTAATTGGCAAAATAGCAAGCGTGCTGACATCTCTAGCTGACAATATGGTAGATGAAGATGCTAAGAACATCTCCTCGAGATCATTCATGTACAAACTCGGCGAACTTATTGACAAAAGTGGCTCAACAGAAGACAAGAAGGACTCCATCATCTGGAATTGTTGGAAGCATGAAGTGCCGATTTTTGTACCGGCTTTAAACGATAGTGCAATTGGACTTGCAATAACGGAGCACTATATAAAATATGTTGAGAATGGACGAGATCCTATCACTATCGACCAGATAAGAGACAACTATGAAATATTACAAATCAAAAAATCTGCGTCTAAAACAGGGGTTATTTACATAGGCGGAGGTGTCCCAAAAAACTATATTCAGCAAACCGCTTTTCTCGAAAGATATTTCAGTTTACCTAATGTGGAGCACGAATATGGTTTTCAGATAACAACAGACAGCCCACAATGGGGAGGATTGTCCGGATGCACATTCAAGGAAGGTATCAGCTGGGGCAAAGAGAAACATGCGGGGAAATATGTAACATGCTACTGTGATGCTACTATTGCTTTCCCTCTTGTTGTGAAGGCAACATTAGAACGATGCAAAAACCTGAAAAGAGACAGGTTAAAGTTCAAAAATCTGCAATTTCCGTGATCAGTCTTCTTATGAAAAATCAGCTATCAAAATTCAACTGGAAAAAACACGGTCAACGGTTGATTGTAAAAGAATGTTTCATGTTAAGAAAATGTCACCAAATGATTTCGATTTTGCAGTTTGCTTGACAGATACTATGAATTGGGAGCTGATTCAAGAAGACTTCGAATTCATGAAAAATCTGGAGCCAGATGGATGTTTCACGTTATTTTATGACTCAGAAAAAGTTGGAATTACGACAACGATAAGTTATGGTAAAGTTGGTTGGATAGGGGACGTCATAGTCCACGAAGCCTACCGAGGAAAAGGAGGCGGATCATTACTTATAAAGTCAGCAATAGATTATTTGGTCGGCAAGGGTGCAGAAACAGTTGGGCTTTATAGCTATGTTTATCAAGTTCCATTTTACGAGAAACATGATTTTGAAATCAGTGACAAGTTCATCGTGATGCAAGGAAAAGGATTCTCTAATTCAAGAAAAGCCAACGTAAGAAAAGTAGAAGAGAACGATCATCAGCAGATTATCGACTTAGATAAATCATTTTTTGGCACATCTCGAAACAAACTGCTAAGATCTCTACTCAACAATCAAAACAACTTGTGTTATGTTTCAACAAATCATGAACGACTCATTTGCTTTGCAATAGCAAAAGTATATGGGTATTCATCTGAACTAGGTCCATTGGTTTGCAGAAGAAAATATGAAAGCGTAGCTATAGATCTTTTAAAATTTCTACTCAATAGACTGAAAAACCACGATGTTTATCTATATGTTCCTGAAAAAGAAATCGAAATCATAAATTTGCTGAGTGAACATAACTTCAAAGAGAAATTCCATGTCGTAAGAATGTTTCGTGGAAAACCTTTAAAGAGTGATCTTATTTATTTAGCCGAATCCTTGGAAAGAGGTTAAACGTTTTGTCATCGAATTTGGGCAAGATGATACTTGAAGATTTCCTAAAACATTCCAAACCCTGCATCGACGCGGTTGTAAAGGAAATGCATAAGCTTGGAATAGACAAAGAAAAAAAAGTTCATCTCTTAGAAGTGACAGAAAACAGAATAAAAGATGTCTACGTTGAAGGAAACCATTTATTTTTGAGGGTTTCTGTGGAATATTCATATCCACAGCTTACTTTGGAAGAACTCCAAGGCATCGTTGCTAGTAGGTTGATTGAAGTTTGTGCAAACTATTTTTTTCTTCATGGCTTTCACGAATTAAACGCTGAAAATATAACTGAATTGTGTAATATGCTTGAAGATCCTCCTAGAGGAAGGATTGTCCCCTATTTATTGAATACAGATGATACAGAGCCCGACAGGTATTCCCTAAATCCTCTAAGAGAATCATTAATCAAAACTGGTCAAACCGCCTTTCCAGCGGCGTATGTAATAACAGATGAACTCAAGATAGATGAGAAATTTCTGAGAAAATACGAAGGTTCACTTATTTCAAAATCTGAAGCGCAACAGATAGAAAATCATCTCAAAGATTGTAACGGCATCTATGTGAATTTGGTTGATATCGTCAAACAAGAACGTTTAAGAATGCTTTCTGAATTGTTTAGAATCAACTTATGTCTCCCTATTATGCGAATGCCTCTCAACATCCTTGAGAAAGAGAATACTGACGATCTCATGCACCACATCATTAAAGAAGTGCATAAAAACCGCGATTCAATTGAAAAAGTCTATGATTGTATGGGCAGAAGCATGAACAGTCGAACAACGCTACTAACAGTGCCTCATTCAAAGAAAGGATACGGTTCAAAAAGAGCAGCTCGAGGAAAAATCTATCTTGATGGAGAAAAACTGAAAAGCATACGAGTTACCTACAAGACGACGCCGTTGTATCCCAATAGCATTGATCAAAGCGACGTCAGCATTGCAGAAGCTGAAGATCAATTCATAGTCTTAGGAGAAAAACTTGTGGATTATAATTTTAAGGAAACTCCATCATCTCCTCAATTCATTCTTTACTCTTTATGTTCTCCTGAAGATATTGCCATATGGCATGGAGTCGGATATTCCGGTGCCGCCCAACTAGTCAAAAGCTATCTCTCGATGCGTTCTGTCTGTGCCCGCGATACGTTAATTGAAAACCTAGAAAAGTATAACGTTGTACCAAAATCTCCCCTGCAACTTAATCTAATTCCCAAAAACATGTGGGTTCACCCCATATACAGAAACATAGATTCAAGCGTAGGTTGCGTAGAGGATTTGAATGATTTAGCAAAACTGGGAATGAAAATTGAAATTCTTAACTTTTAGTCTTTTCACAAAATAAATATCGCCGCAACAACTGCTGTTGTCCACAATCCGTCTTTATTTCGTTCCGCAAAATGACAATAGTGAGGTTTTAAGTCTAATGCCTGAACTATTGTTTTTCTTTGTTTCGTGTGAATTATTATGTGACTAAAAATGCAAAGAAGCCTTTTCGACTTTAAATATAATAACTTAATCCCAGTATCGTTCTCCGCGGAAAAGAAAACTCCATATGAGAAATTATTGCAAAAAATAACCTCAGCCAAATTTTACGTAAAGACTAGAGCCAAAAAATTTTAAATAGATGAAGGAAAAATAAATCACGTTCGCAAACATGAAGGTAGGTGAAGAGGATCAACGTCTAGATTAGCCATTTCAAAAATTCCTGTTGTCATAATAGGCATTATAATTATTGTAATTGCAAACGTTGCCTACTACGTGATGTTTTATAATCCGCCGCCCATGCCTTCCCCTACACCAGTTTCTACACCAACATCAAGCCCTACACCAACGCAGAGCCCAAAGCCAACTCCCGCTCTTTCACCGACTACAACTCCCACGCCGACATCAACTTCTACAGCTACTCCTACACCTGCTCCAACGCCATTTCCGTCTCATTCGCCTTCTCTAACTCCAACGCTTAGCCCCATAATTAATCTGCGAGTTGGAGCGTACGCAGAGTATTCCCAGAGAATTTATACAGAAGAAGGCATTATGGATGAGAGAATAAAGTACGGTATTGACGGTACTGAGACCTATAATGCCGTTGAATGCTGGGTTTTGTCTATGACCACAACTATGAAAGAAGAAGGAGCGGAAATGAAAACTGTAGTGATGTGGTGGATGGCTAAGTCTGACCTCCATGTGGTTCATGGTAGGATTGAAGCATATGTGAATGATTACTTAATGTTCGAACAGGAGTTTGACCCAGCTGATGCGCCTGAACAAGCTGGTGAACCGCCGCAGCCTGCTGATATAAACTACGCTGTCGGTTATGAAACTGTAACCGTTCCAGCTGGCACGTTTGCAAACTGCATCAAAGTTAGGATTGAAGTTGCGGCTGAGGGCATTGTTTCATATTCTTGGGCGCATCCTGCTGTTCCAATATTCGGCATGGTCAAATCTGAAATCTACAAAGACGGCGAACTAATGATGACTGTGGAGCTAATAGCTTACGGTGGTTAACCAGTGCATACTTGCGTTAATAGAAGAGAAAGAAGATAAGGGGTTCAAAAATCCATTTTGGTTTTGTTTCGTTTGGAGGGGTTTCATCACGGTTGTTTTGGTCCACAGCTTAATGAGCGTGTTTATCGTCAGCTTAATTTCTCTGACTGGTTTGTTGACTCTTCGTTTTAAGGATGAGAATTCGAAGAGGATGTTATTGTATCTCGTGAGTTTTTCTGCTGGGGGACTTTTTGGAGATGCCTTCTTCCATTTGATCCCAGAAGCCGCAGAGGAAAGTGGTCTCAGATTGCATGTGTCTCTGTATATTATGTTGGGCATCATTGGTTCATTCATCGCGGAAAAATTTCTCCAGTGGAGACACTGTCACATACCAACTTCGAAGGAGCATCCTCACTCATTCGCTTACATGAACCTATTCGGCGATGCTGTTCATAATTTCATAGACGGCTTGATAATAGGTGGAAGCTACTTGGCAAGCGTACAGTTAGGGATATCGACCACATTGGCTGTCATTTTCCACGAGATCCCCCAAGAAATCGGGGATATCGGAGTCCTCATATATGGAGGATTCAGCAAATCTAAGGCTCTATTCTTCAATTTCGCAACAGCCCTAACAGCGGTGCTTGGAACAGTCGTAGCCCTCAGCCTCGGTTTTCTCAAACCAGGATCAGTCGTATTTCTGGTTCCTTTCGCCGCGGGCAACTTCATTTACATAGCTGGCTCAGACTTGATTCCTGAGCTTCATAAAGAAGAGCCCAAACTCATAAAGTCTGCATTACAGCTAGTTGCCTTTATCCTTGGAGTCCTCATTCTATTTTCGCTGACCTTCTTAGAATAAGTTTCTACGTAAGCGAGCATAATCTGTCAGAATAGTTTAACTTATCTGAAGTACATTGGCGGCATAAACAAAAGAATGAAAAATCATAATACATGGTTAGCGCGCGTGTCACGTTGCTCTGCTGTTTATTGCGTGACATGTGATACTGCGATGAGACGCTATAGGCGATAACATTAGATTAGAGAAAGAAGAAGGTTAAAATTTAGCCTCTCTAGCGCACTTTCGACTTTATTCACTTGTCAAATTTTTGCGTTTATTCTTTCTTTATCGCTTATCTCCTTGACATAGATACAAATAGATATAGAGAGAAAGATTAACTTTTAATGCACACACAAAAAAAATATTGAGTGTTGACGGTGAGTGAACAGTGTTGTGGGTGCATGTTGATGCATTCAACCCCTCAAAATCTCTCCCGAGAGTTAAATACTTTACGTATATTGCTATATTCAAAAACTAAAATAATAAATGGGTAAATGGAGAAATAGAGTTAAATGGGAATTATTCTAACCGTTAGAATAATTCCTTTTTAGGTACTTGGAGAAAGTTAAATTATGGGAATGTGGTATTGATAGTGGAAGAATAGAGAGAATTTAGGTCTCGTTCTGCCAGAAAAAGAAAGAAAAATTCTTATTTTTCCGAAATACGTTAATTTTACGTTTTATTTGACCGAGAAATTCTTAGAGTAACTAAAGAAAGGTTTATATACTAGAGAAACTATTTAGATTCTATTTAGAGGAAAATAGTATGAAACAGAAAGCCGTAATTAAGGAGAGCAAGAGCGTGAATATAGATGGACTCCAAGATTTTCCACTAGAACTCTTGGGATTAACTCCAGAATCTATAGAAAGGTCAAACGGACATATCAAAATACCTATAGAACTGTTGCCATACATTAAAATTTGTAAGACGCCTGTCATAAACCGTAAAAAGAAAGCTGAGGCTCAACAGAAATACCTTCTGAGGTTAAAAGCAAGAGAAAGTCAAGAGATTCTTAGAGAGAAAATGAGGTCAACTAGACGGAGGCAGAGTTAAATGGTTGCAAGTTAAGTATGTAAATACGAAAGACTGTATATCGATGGTCGAACTCGAAAGAGAGTTCTATGACCAATCTAATTTCCTATATCTGAAAAGAATTATCGAAAGAGACGGATTCAAAAAGCAATATCCTCTAAGATTAATCTGGAACAAAAGGATAAAGAGATATGAAGTTTTTGATGGGATTCATAGACTGAAAGTAGCGCAAACCTTAGGGATTTCAAAAGTTCCAGTTATAGATGAGACCGAGACTTTAACAAGACAACAAGCCATAGCTGAGGGAATAAAAGCTAACGCAACACATGCACCTTACAATCCTATAGATAAAGCAGTGCATCTAAATACGTTGTCAAAGCTGTTTAATAAGAAAATACATTCTAAGTATATTGGAAGACCTCACACGTATAATTTGAGCTTATTATCGGAATTAACTGGTTGGTCAGAAAAGAGCATATCGCAATATCTTCAACTACTTAGACTTCCTGAGGATGTTCAAAGACTTGTTGGAGAGGGAAAATTACATCTTACTCATGCGTTAATCCTGCTTAGGCTG
Organism: Bathyarchaeia archaeon; assembly: GCA_038826015.1. GTDB lineage: Archaea > Thermoproteota > Bathyarchaeia > Bathyarchaeales > DTEX01 > JAWBOR01. The sequence continues at coordinate 3,469 of JAWBOR010000053.1, read as the reverse complement.
GTCAATAATCCACATAAGTTTATGATTTCAAAGCTAGCTCAAGATGTCGTTAAAGAAGGCATAAGTCGAAATAAACTTCAGGGAATAGTGGAATCAATACTCAAAAAAGGCTATTACGATGATAATGCGCTATGTGTTGGATGTGAAAGAGCTTTTTCTAAAGAATCTATGAGCAAAGTTCTCTTATGTCCGCATTGCGTAGGTCTTTTGCGCTCTAGGAAAATCGAAAAAGAAGCTAGGAAGAAACCAAACGAGAGTATGAGAAAATACCTTAAATTGAGACATCGGGCAGAACAGAATTTTACGAAGCAGGGTCGTTCAGTTCCGATCGAGATACAAAAGAAACTTGAGAAATTATACGAAGAATGGCGCGGTGAGAAGCTTCAGGAGGCGCTGTGATGATAGAAAGAGCATTTAGAAATGACGCTAAACGAATAGGAGATGATGCTGAAATTCGCTGGATATTAGTTGATAAAAGAGGAAGAAGGCACAGAGCCAGAAAAAGAGAAAGATTGCCAAAACGTCTATCAATCGAACTGAAAGAAGGCGGATGTTCTATAAAGAACGGAGTTCCTTGTATCCCTGAATTTTGTGAGGAACCTAGACCTAGAAAAAGAAACAAGAGAGGTGATAGAAATGTCAAGATTTAGACCAGTTACTTTAGCCTTAAGATGGTTAAGGTCAGGAGCACGATACAGAGAATATGCCAGATTTTACGGTAGTTATGTCACTATAACAGGAAAAATAAAGCGTTTCAGTTTCTCAGTAAAGGTCAATCCTAGATTAAATAACAGAGTGAAATACAGACGAATCGTGACAGTGTGCAACTCACTGCTGGACAAGATGATCCCCGAACATAAACAGGGTGACATTTTCAACACTTTTGCTGAATTGCTATACAGAACCAGATGGTTCAGAGTAAGGCGATTAAGAAATTATCAGGCTGGAATGGTGTATGAAAGGTAGAATGGAAATAGTTGAGAATAACGGAGAATATGCTCTAGTAAAGGTTAAAGCGGAAGACCTACTAAGGCTCAAGATACAAGAAGACTATCGTGAAATACTTTTGGATTCCTATCTTAAATATGGATTTCCAAAAATAACCAACGACAACGGAGAAATCATAGAAAAAACGTATGATGGATATTATAAAGAAGGAAATGTAGTGGTCGCTTATACGAGCGATAGCGTTTTGATGTTAGATTGTGACCTTAAGAGGGAAGATGAAGTCATAGAGTTTGCCAGAGAGTATGCAAAGTTCCATGACTTGGGCAGTGCTTTGGTAATGAAGACTTCAGAAAGTACTCAAGTGGATTTATACGGTAAAACTCTGGGAAATTACTGCATTATTTTCGGACGGATATTGACTTGGGACGAAATAAAGTGGCACGTTAAAGAAGCTTTTAGATTAGGGATGGTTAATAAAGGATTTGTCATCATACGAAAGTTTGGAAGCATCACAATTAGAGTAAACGCTAAAAATGACAAGATACCGCCACCAACCCCTGTATATTATTTTTCTAATGGTGATAAAGAAGGCAGGAAGGGAATTTGGGCGTTCCTTAAGCATTGGGCTATGTGTAGAAAATTAGGTAAGGTGAATAACAATGGGAAGAAAAACTAAATCAGACCATGAAATAATCCAAGAGATTCTTAGTATGATGCAGAAGATGAATGAAAGGATAGAGGTGTTTGGAGAACATTATAAAGAAATTGCTGAAGATTTCTACTATTTAACAAAAGAACAGAACAGAATGAACAATAGAATAATCTACTTTCTTAAAACCAGATGTGGATGTGTAGATGAAAAAGGTTTATTCGACCACAAAAAGGCAGATAGAAAGGCGGAGAAAGTTCTTCCAACAAAATCGATCTGAAATGCCCTTTACTCAAATCTTGGAGCTATAATTCTATTCCATTCATTATCAATGGCTTCCAATATTTTAGAGTGAATTTCTGACATTGCACCTTTTCTCCGAAAGTCTTCATCAGTTATCTCAGTATTTTTGAGTATGCTTTCAATTCTATCTTACCAATCAATAACTTCGGATATTATACTCCTTCCCATCATTATTTAAATAGGGTTCATCTTAAAACTATTATTATGGTTCTTAGAGAAAGGGAAGCTCATATCGAAGAAGAACTCTATCATTTGATTAGAACCATTCTAAAAAAGCATAATCATGAGATTGATGGAGTTAAGTTTGGAGATATTAAGCCACAATATAGCGTTGATGGTGGAATAGCTGATCTGGTTTTACCCTTATCTGATGGCAAGCTCTTTCTAGTGATTGAGTGCAAACGAAAAGTTACTAAGCCTCTGGGTCTTAAGACTGTAAGAGATTTTGATCCTCTTGGCTTGAATGTTGTAAATCAAGCTTTGAACTATGCTGTTAGATTAGGTTCAAATACTTTTGCAACAACAAATGGTGAAAGATTAGCCTTATTTAGAACTCCTTCAGGAGAGCCTTTTAGATTTGATACTCATAGGCTTACGGTCATAGACCCCTTTAGACTTGATGAAAAGAATGTTGAGGAAATACTCAGCTTTTTAGCTAAATGGTATGCGAAGATTCCAGTCAGTCTGATAAATGTTGACTGGTTCTTCATCTCTAGGCTTAGAAGCTTTATTGATTTCCTTTCAAAATCTCTGAAATCAGTTATTAAGAAGCTTGAATCAGACGAAGATTTTTCAAGGAAATTTGAAGAGTTTTCTAAAAGAATTGGAGGCATATCTAAGGAGCAGTTAGCTAGAGAAGCAGCTTATCTCTTAATGAATAAAATCATTTTTTACAAGATACTTGAGAGGCATTATGAAGAACTCCCTAAGCTCAAACCTCTGTCAGCTCCTGACGGAAAATACTTCGTTGAATTCTTGAAGGGATACTTTAAGAAAGCAATTGAGATCACAGGGGACTTTGAACCCATCTTCATTACAGAGCTTTATGATGATGTTCCTTTACCAGACCTAGATTATGTCTTTGAAGAAGTGAATTCCTTCATTGAGGAAATGGATACTTACAAGCTTGAAGAGATAGGTTCGGATGTCGTTGGTTACATTTATGAGGAACTGATTCCAGATGAAGAAAGGCATAGACTTGGACAGTTCTATACTCCTCCACCTATAGCAGAGCTGATTGTGAAATGGGCTGTAAGGAGCCATAAAGACATAGTTTTGGATCCCGCTGTTGGAAGTGGAACATTCCTTGTAAAAGCATATCAGAGTTTAATGGAGCTCAAGTCTAAGCATTATGGAAGAACTAAGGAAAAGAAAAGCCCCCAAGATATTCATAAAGAGATTCTTTCACAGATATATGCTGATGACATAAATCCGTTTCCAGCTCATCTAACATCCATGAACTTAGCTATGAGGGATGTACGATACCCAACAAGTGAGATGAACGTAATTGTGGAAGATTTCTTCAATCTTAGGTCAAGATTAGATGTGTTTGCTCCTTACGTGGTAAGA
>JAWBOR010000052.1:0-10895 GCA_038826015.1 Bathyarchaeia archaeon | reverse complement strand
CCAGAATAAAGAACAAGACCTGCTAACCCACCTGGTTCACAATACAAAAAATCATAAATAAACAAGCAAACGAATAAAACTTTTTCAATTAACACCACTAAAAACAAGACTTAATTGTTATGGCTAAATGTCCAAATTGTAAAAAAAGACAATCACAGTTTTGAGAATGTTACTTTTTTGACATTGGTTAATTATTCTGCTGGGCTACGATACAATTTAATAGTCTAAACAGCTTGAGCGTTTATGGCAAGGTGACTTGCTGAAGACCTACAGGTCGAGTCAGACCAATAGCACGACTCTTTTCGGCTTCGTCATTGCCGCGATTGTAGCTGTTCCATTGGCACTCATTCTTTTCTTCAGCCAGCAAGCGCCATCTTCTTCCAGACATTAATAACCGCAGACTTGGCCACGATCTTAGGGCTTATTCTTTACGCGACAATGGCGCGCGTAACAAGTTCTACTGTAAGTCTTCAACGCCTGTCAATTCAGCGGAATCTGATTAAGAAAATCGTTCAATCCGGCAGTTCTATTCGGCATGAAAGGAGACAGAATTGTGGAAATAGCATCATTCAGAAGCCTAAAATACTCTTTCGCATCATAACGATGCGATTCATTCAGCAGCTGTGCAGCTACGACACGTCTTTCAGGACGCTTGTTGTCGGCATCTAGGATGACGTATCTTACGGTTTGACCTGCCACGATTTTGATGCCGTGGCTCTGAAGCTGTCTCGCAACCAATGCTTGATGCAGATTACTAACATACTTGTCAGGATTCTTAGAAAGCTGCTTACAAATCACAACATCCTCGAAGCTAACTTCATAATTCATGATTTTTTCAGCATACTTTCTAACAATCGAAAGCGCATAGGGAATTAGTTGAATAAACTCCCCTGAATTTCTGGCTTTAGCCAATTCCTGAATAACTGCTTCTTGGCATTGACTGATGATCTTCGGCGTATCTCCACGTCGAAGCTCAATGCCGCGAGCTTTCACTTTGCCATCCTGAAACACACCATAAAACCGATTCAATACAGGAACGCCGAAACGCATCTTCGAAGGTAAGAATACAATCCAGCGATATCTACCTTCATAACTGATCGGCAGATCCATCAGCTCAGTTATCTCATCACATAAATCGATGAAATCACTGTCAGTTGCTTCCTTACTCTTTAAATAAAGAGAGTCAACAATTCCATGAACAATCCTGAATCCCCTCTGCTCAGCCAACCGAGCAGTATCCCAAAGCGTCTTTCTCGCAAAGGCACAGGCAGCGATATGAGCATCCACTTTGCCAAAGCGGGCATTGCGGTAACCGAGATAGCCAAAGCATGTGCATAGGATGATTTTGTATGCTGCTTGTCTCTGCTCATACCTCATGGCAGCTTCTGGATCAATTGCTTTCTTTTTCATGGCTTTGTAGTACATTCGTTTCTTAAGCATCAAATCCAAAACTTTCGGCACAATTCCCATATGTTTCTCACAAATATTGTAGCCGAGTTCAGGAATCCGATTCGACGAATCTGGACAGCATAAACAACCAATAGTTTCTGGGCTGATGTTCTTCTTCAGCATAAGCATCGGATACATGCTACTGAAATCTATTTCGCCCACATTGTCGTGGATGCCGACTTCCGGCTCAAAATAAAAGCCTCCACGATCTGCAACAAGCAAGTCCATAGCAGTCTTAAAATTTTCAGGCTCACTCTTCTTCCAAGGAACCAAAACATCATCTTTCACAGCTTGATAAAGCTGAATAGCCGTCATGCAAGAGCCGATGGACAATCTGGAAGCCCTATCAAGAGGAATCCGACAGGTTCTAGCAACCTCTATCAAACCTTCTAAGCCATAATGAGAATATGTGCCTGAATTCTCAACATCAAGATGAATTCTTCCAAGAAGCCTTTGCGGCGCATCCCGGTAATAGACTCTTCCATAAGAAAAATAAGAATTTCCACACTTATGTAAAAAATGAATAGCTGTCCCTTCCCTGTCTAAGACAAAGTTAGAAATTTCGTTTTTCAGAGCTCTTCTAGCCAGATAAGCAAACAGGAAGGAGTCGCCGCCACGAGTCACAATGAAGTCAGGATCCCACTTTTCAACCATGTCTACGAGTGCAACAATCTTCTCTCCTTCATCTGAACAATCGATTATCTTAGATTCGTCTCCCATTTTCAGCTTAATCTCAGAAATGGGATCATCGAAACATGGTGCAACGCTGTCAAAATCAATCTTCACTTCAAGCTCAGCAATGCGGAATCGAGGCACAGAATATTCCGCATTCTCAGCTGAATCCATCAGATTCCATGAAATGCCGTCGTCTGTGACTGTTGCCTCAACAAACGCCAGCGGAAACAAATCTTTATCATTCAGATACATCTGCAGAATCGGAATGTCAACGTTCCAAAGCCTGTAGCAACCGTAATCGCCTAATCGCCACACAAATTCAGCTAAAGACCTTAAGCTGAATCTATCTGGAACTGACAACTTCAAAACTGTTGTGCGATGACTATCTAAAAGCCCTGTAAACTTCTCTACAAATTCATATCTTACTGGAAAATCCTTCTTAGGCAAATACCTAACAAGGCTATTCAAAGCCGAGAAGCTAGGAGCAGAAACATAAAGAAAAGGACTCCATCTATCAACAAGCCTCACGCATCTTCCATCTTCACTCTTGAGCCAAATAACCATCTCATCAGATTTGCCCGCATAAAGGTCAAGAATCCAACCGCGGACAGTTTCACCGTTGTGCAGGTTGCAGAACTGCTTTGAGCTTTTCAAGTGATGCTTCTACCTCGTTAAGGATTTTCTGATGCCTGAGCAGAATCACCATAAACATCGCCTCTAAAACCAACGATCTCGTAGCTGCACCTGCTGCTGAAGCGTAAGACCTGCAGATGTTCATCAAATCTTCAAAGGCTTTGCGATCGTCTTCTCTGAGAGCTCTCACAAAACCATCCCACCTTTCTATCTCTCGTTCCAAAACCATCCTAAAGGAAGGAATTGTTCTACCCAAAACAAATCCTCTCCAGGAACTACAACAGAGACTGGACACTTAGCGTTCCCAAACATATTTTAGCAGATTTCCGAGTCTTCGAAGGATGTTTCTCCAAACTAATCTTCAAATCAGAATCTGTCTCTTCAAAACCAACAACAATATCTGCTCGACCAAACAAAAACTGTTCCAATCGCCTCTTCCTCTCAGAAGACGACCATGAAGAAGACACAATTAAAACGATGTCTTGTTCTCTGGCAAGCTTCCAAAGCGAAAGAACAACGCGGTTGAAAATCTTAATAGCTTCCAAAATTCCTATGCCCGAGTCACAAAACAAAGCGGCAATGTCCGAAACAACAACAATTCTTGATGGATTGGCATCCAGAAACATTGGAAGCTTCTCTGTAATCAAAGCAACCAATTGGTAACTCGTGAAAGCCCTTGAAACCCAAATACTATTCAAGATTTCATCTGGCTTCAAACCATAAAGACAAGCAGTTTCTGAAATAAAGTAAGGATCAAAAATGTTTCCGCCATCAATGAAGACAACCGACGAATCTAATCCGCCATCTTCTCGACGCATTTGACTGCGAACGCACAAAATTTCCGTGACATAGTGGCATATAGCAGAGCCGTGAAAAACAACTAACTCGCCAGTCTTAAGTCCGCCCAAAAGATCATCCAATTCTTTGATTCCAGAGGATAAGACTGCCGTACCAATAAGCTGGTGATGAAGAATTCTGGAGGACATTGATAATCTTTGCATTTAATTCCTTCTCCGAAATCATCACCATGGCATGCATCTAAAAATTCACGCCTAAAGCGCATTTAAGCGAGCTGGGCAAATTAGGGGAGGGGGGAATACCACGCTAGAGCTCCAGAAACACTTCTTATGACGTCTTCAAGATTCGCAAACTCTATCAGGAAGTTCTGCAACAACTCTGAAATATGTACCCGCTTTTCACTTGTCAGATCAATGACTTCCATCCCTGTTTTTCAATCAATTCTTTCTTAGTTGCTGGAAATACTGCATCTTCCATCAGAACCTTCTTTAACAACTGCTGACCAGCGACGCCTGTCACGCGGAAGGAAACTTACCAATCTGCTCACCACTCGATGTCTGATTTCCCAAACAATTCGGACTCCATTGAAGTCACCACTGCTGAAGAAGCTTCTAACAGATTCCACTTTTTTCTCGTTGAAATCCATGGACGAAGGAGTCTCAAAAACCAAAAATCTTGCTCTAAGAACGCTGACAATTTCCATTATATATCGTAGAATGCTGAATGCTTCATCAGCAGGCTCCTAGCGCGGCAGATTTTGTAAGGTTCAGATTCATGAAGATAGGTTTTAATTAGTGTTTGTTGCGGCGTTCTTCTGATTTTTGCGAATTAAAAAAGAAGGGGAGTTTACGACTTGCTGTCGGAATCCGAGTCGGATAATTATGATGGCTTCTGTAGGCTTGATTTTTGCTATTTTAGTAAAAGAATTTTTCACTTTTCGTTTTCTGAGACATATTTGTTTTGCAAAAAAATTAATATGGTTTCCGTAATATTATATTTGTTCATTATGGGAAAGGGCGGCTCAGTATGGATTTATGTGAAAAGGTTGAGGCTGATGTAGTTGTCATCGGCGGTGGCGGGGCCGGTATAGCGGCAGCAATAGCTGCGGCGGAAAAAAGAGCCAACGTAGTGGTGCTGGAGAAGCGAGGGAGCCCAGGTGGTAATTCAGTGTTTCCAGCAGGTCCTTTTGCTGCAGAAAGCCCTGTTCAAAAACGTTTTGGTGTTGATGCCCCGAGGGATGCGTTTTTTAAAGAAGCGATGAAGTATTCCCATTGGAGACTTAACCCCAGAATTATTCGTGCCTATATAGACAAAACAGGGGATACCATTCGGTGGCTAGAAGAAAAGGGAGTTGAGTTTACAGGTCTCCGCACTTTGTATCCGACGCAAAAAATTCCAGTCTGGCATATGATAAAGGATGTGGGTGCACGTCATCTTTTTAAGGTTTTGCTCAAGAATTGCGAAGAATTGGGCGTTAAAGTGCTTCGCCGAACTGCGGCAAAGAAGATATTGACTGATGAAAAAGGAAGGATAACTGGTGTTCTGGCGTCAACGAAAGAGAAGGAAATTATAATCAATACTAAAAGCGTTATCATTGCCACAGGTGGATACGGAGGAAACAAAGAATTACTCAAAAAATATCACCCCAACTATCATGAAAACATGTACAACTGTGGGCTTCCTCATATGGGTGACGGGCTGTTAATGGCTATTGAAATTGGAGCCGCCACTGATGGTTTGGGGATAATCCAATTGAATGGGCCTCGGGTTCCAGGGTCAAATGTTGTAACCCGCATTGCCCAGAACCCCGACAACATTTTGGTGAACAAAAAAGGAGAACGGTTCGTTGACGAAACACTAGTTCCTTTTCCTGAGCTGGGAAACGCTGTAGATAGACAACCAGAGAAGATTGTATACGCAGTTTTTGATGAGAAAATCAAACAAAGTTTCATCGAAAGATGGGTTGAAGACTACAAAATGGAGATGCCATCTGTGACCATGATGAAAGAAGAGTTCCAAAGATATATGGATAAAGGGTATGTTAAGTCATCTAATTCTTGGGACGAGATTGCTGAATGGATGGGTGTCGACCCAGAGGCTCTTAAGACCACAATAAATGAATACAACTCTTTCTGTGACAATGGACATGATGAAATATTTGTTAAGGATAAAAATCATCTGGTGCCGCTTCGCACTCCACCTTACTATGCAATAAAAACTTATTCAGGCTACTATAACACGATAGGTGGCATTAAGATTAACCATCATATGGAGGTTTTGGACAAACAGGATAGACCTATTCCTGGACTTTATGCCGCAGGCGTTGATGTCGGGGGATGGGAAACGGAGACCTACAACGCAAATCTTTCTGGAAGTACGTTTAGTTTCGCTCTCAATTCTGGTCGCATTGCTGGAGAAAACGCGGCTGATTATGTAGCAGCATTAAAGACCTAATGGATGCAGGCGAGATTTAATGGGACATCGTTTTCAGATGCCTTCGAAATTGGTTTATAAACCGTTTTTAAGGAAGTTTTAGATAACGATGCTCCTTCCTCATTTTCTTAGATATTATTCCAACTCCGCCCCACCTGCCAAGAGTTTCAAAGATATCGCTTTATCAAGGTCTTCAAGGTCAACTTTAGGTTCTAATCCATCTCTCTTCTTAAAAATGTAAAAAATAAACGATCCTACCTCTTTGGCAACTCACTGCGAAGAAAAGAGCCTCTTTGAGCCCTCTCCGCTTAATCCTGACACAGAAAGATTCGCCCTTCGTTGCTCTTTCAACTAGGAGTAGCGGACTTAATAAATTCCTCAACTACGCTACTAGGTGAAAACTAAGTTCTCAAAGATAAAAGTTGATGGAAATCACCGATTTACATCCGCCTCTCTTAAGCGAAGATGAGTCTTTCCCAAAGCATATATACGATGATCGCATTAATCTGATGAAATCATATAATTCGGAAAAACGCATGGAGGTGACTGAAATGATTGGAGCAATCATATTTATTATGTTTTTCATAATATTTCTGATAGCAACTCTCGGATATCCAATGTTGCCACCAGGTTATATGATCCATGAAATCTTAGGAATACCAATTGTTGATTACCTAGTGCTTGGAATTCCAGCTTGGATCCTAATCAATGCGATAGTGAACGGTGTAGTCTACGGTTTCATAATATGGTTAATATTTAGTTTGGCCAGAGCGGTTACTCGCCCTAAAAAAGAAACGAAAATTGTCACCACTGCCTAAAACCTGGTGGAATAGAACGAATTTTCCCAATTTCTTTTTTATTGCGCTGAGAAAAATTAAGCGGTGAGAGTCCAAAATATGAGCCTTTAAGAGCGTTTAAACTTCAGATTATTTGGTCATATTCGATAGAGATCTAATGGGCATGTAGTGCAAAGATATCGTTGTTTTTTTTATATAAAAAAGCTTAATAAGAAGAACGCCTCAAACTTTTAGTCACGCAGGAACCATAAGCTTCTTACGCTGAGCTTTGTTCTTGCCATTAAAAATAAAGGAGTGAAAGAGTGAATGGAGTCACGCGAAATGCATAAGGCAGTTTGCGCCGATTGCGGTCAAGAATGTGAAGTCCCCTTCAAACCTGACCCAAATAGGCCGGTTTACTGCCGTGACTGTTGGGCTAAAAGAAGACCGCGAAGACAGCAAAGATCATACAGAAGATATTAAGCAATCTTCTTCCTGATAATCGCAGTTCTTTAAAACCTTAATTTTATTTTTACCATTTTATTTCATAATTTTTATTAACAGAACTTGTCCTGTGTCTTTATACTGAGTTAGTATTGAAGGGAAAAACGAACAAAAAGGTTATATATCATACTGAAAACATCAAATTGATGAGGGAGGCACATTATGCCAACACATGGATCGCTTTCCAAGGCTGGAAAAGTCAGGTCTCAAACACCTAAAATTGAACCGCGTGAAAGGACGAAGCCTAGTCCACGGATTCGAAATCGTAGAGTTTATGAAAAACGTGTCATCTTAGAAAGAAAACTAGGTCAATTCCGGCCGGAAGGCGGTAGATAGCGTACATAATTCGTTTATTAAGGCAAGGTCAATATATTCAGTTTTACCATCTTCTGGCTTTTTAGAATCCAAAGTTTTTGTGTTCATCAATGGGTTATTCATTCAGAACTATTGCTTAGCGTAATCCTATTTTTTCGCGTTTCTTATTTTCGTGAGATTTTCTGAAATTTTAGTTCAATGAAGAGCGTAAAAGTTAAAAATTTAGACCACATTGCTAATATACACATTCAAGCATATTTGGTTTCAATGATTCATGTCTTTACAAATTGCGTGGTTGAAAGTTTAAAAATTTGTGATAGAGGTTATTAAGGTGATAAATGAAGTCATTTACTCCATATTTAAACGTGGAAGCAGAACTTATTTTTACAGTAGCCTCTTTTTTCCAGACGAGATAAAAAAAGATGTTTTTATCCTCTATAGTTTTGTAAGAAAAGCCGATAACTATATCGATGTGTTACCGCAGCGAAAAGAAGAATTCTTCACATTTAAAAACAGGTTTAAACAGGCAATAAGTGGCATCCTAACTGGAGACGTAGTTGTCGACTCATTTGCCGATCTTGTAAAGAGAAAGAAAATTGAAATCGAGTGGGCGGAGGCGTTCTTCCGCTCAATGGAGTTTGATTTAACCAAGAAAACTTACAGAACAATTGATGAGCTTAAAGAATATCTCTACGGCTCGGCGGAAGTAATTGGATTAATAATGGCAAAAATTATGAATTTACCGAGGATATCGTATTCTGCGGCTAGATATTTGGGAAGGGCAATGCAATATGCCAATTTTATAAGGGATATTCCTGAAGACTTAATTTTGGGAAGAACATATTTTCCCATAGAAGACTTGGAAAGGTACAATCTTTCAAATTTAAGTTATGCATACACAAAACAGCACCCTAACCGATTTATACGGTTCATTCGTCATCAAATCGAACGGTATTCCTGTTGGCAAGAGAAAGCTGAGATGGGGTTCATTTTTTTATTGAAGAAATTCTTGGTGCCAGTTAAAACGGCGTCTGACATGTACAAGTGGACCATGATGCAGATTAATAGAAAACCATTTTTAGTTTACCGAGAAAAGGTGAAACCGTCAATCCCGAGGATAATTTGCCAAATCGCCTATAACACACTTCAATGAAGATTTTCCAAAAATTCAAGTGGGTGCCAGCTTCTCTGGCTTCACGCGGCCGAAGACCGCACTAACACCAGAGACGGAGCACGGTTTAACTTCCGAGTTCGGAATGGGATCGGGTGGTTCCCGCGCCCTCTGGCCGGCAACCCATGATATTGGGGTGAACTCTATTTTTTAACTTTTCGCTTCTGTCATTTTATTTCAGCCTGTTTTCTGGTTTATTGTGGGGCTGTCTCGAGAAAAGGATAATAGTTTCGATGTATATAAACTAATTCCATTATTGGAGGAGCAAGGAGCATTGTCTAAACAAATTGTGTATTTCGGCTCTGTAGAAAGTGTAGAGATGAGACCGGAATATTCGTTGATTGGGAAATTGGATGACATCATTTCGAAGCTTGGATTGTTAGACGCGGTGAAGGATAAAAGAGTTGTTATCAAGGCTCATCTTGGGAACAAGATTGGATTCACGAATATTCATCCTTTCGTTACCGGCTATATCGTCTGCAAGATTAAGGCTGCAGGTGGTGATCCTTTTATCATAGATATTCCTGAGAACGTGCAGTCGGCCCATCTACGTGGGTATACACCCGAGGTCATCGGATGCCAAATCTATCCAGTTGCAGGCGTAAAAGACCAATATGTGGTGCCTAAACCTGTGAATTATCGCGGTTTGAAAGAATTGTTGATGGGCGGCTTTGCAAAAGATGGGGAAATTTTGATCGATCTGTCTCATGTTAAGGGTCACAATAATGCAGGTTTCGGCGGTGCCTTGAAGAATTTGGCTTTAGGTTGTTTCGCTCAGAAGACGCGTTATGGAAAAAATTCGATGCACGATACAACTCAGTATCCTCCTTACTGGGACCGGGAGAAATGTCACGATGCCGAAAAATTGGTTGCTGCTTGCCCATATAATTTGATAAAGTTTGAAAAGGATGATCTCACAATAGATTTTGGCTTTTGTAACCAGTGTATGCGATGTGTTATGGCAGATACGGATGGTTGTCTCAAGATTGATAAGGAGAATTTCACGTCTTTCTTCGAGATTATGGCTATGGCATCAAAAGCTGTTTTGGAATATTATGAGCCGGAGAATAGATTCTTTATTAACTTCGTAATAAACATAACAACTTTCTGCGATTGCTGGGGATTCACCCAAGGAAACATTTTGCCTGATGTAGGGGTTCTTGGCTCTAAAGACGCTGTGGCTATTGACAAGGCCAGCTTGGACCTTACACGTAATTTGCCTTTGAATAAAACAAATGTGCCGAAGAACTTAGAAGTAAACGATGACCCAGAGTTGCACCCGTTCGCAAGAATTCACGGACCATACAAAGACCCGTATCTGCAGATTTATTATGGCGCAAAATATGGTTTGGGAACACCTGACTATGAGCTGGAAACCGTTAAGGCAGATTATTCTGTTAGGAAATTTGTTGGGTTGCCAAGGTTCCCGAAAGCTCTCAAATTGTTCTAGAACTCTCCAAAGTTATTTTTTAACGCTTGAAATCTTGTTTCTGCGTTTCATGTGACGCACTGTCAGATATGTGAGCCTCAAGATTATGATTTCGTCTACTTGCCAGATTTTAATTCCCGTTTGAATGCATCTGGACTTTAACATCGTCGTTTCTATCAAAAGCGGTGCGTATGTGCAACATAGGCTTTGCATCTTCGTGGGCGAATATGGCTTCGATGATTTCGGGCACATAGCTTCTATGATCTTGCTTATTTAAAACTTCAAAGCTACCGAACGTAATGTATATATGGAAAAAGTTTTGTATCTGATTTGTTAAGGGGCTGTAGTCTAGTAACAGCTCTTAAATGCAATGAGCTGCTGGAACGGGATGACGACTGTTAGATGAAATATGCGTCTAATCGTTAAGGGCTCCAGAAGGCAATGAACGGGTTTGCGGACCAGAAAACGGGATGAAGAAGTTCTGGAGCGGTTTAGAGAAACCCGTAGGTCGCCGGTTCAAATCCGACCAGCCCCACCATTTTATCTGGGATTCTAAGGTGAGCTCTGATTTGTGTAACAATGTTTTCTTCTGTTTGAGTATCAAAGATAAACGTAATACATTTTAAGTTTTATTTATTATCGTAGTTGAATTCAGAGAAGATATATGAGTAAGATACGCCTCCTATTTTAAGACTAATGATGTATCCTAGGA
>JAWBOR010000051.1:0-11012 GCA_038826015.1 Bathyarchaeia archaeon | reverse complement strand
AATATGTCGCCTACACTAATCCCTGCAACACCAAGTTTAACAGCAAATGCGGCTACTGTCAGTTCGGGCAGGGTAGTCATGACTGCCAAGATTACAAAGCCTGCAGCGACCTCTTTTAGGAGAGTGATTTCAATTAAGTCCTCAATGTGTTTTATAGCCAAAAAACTCGCTATCGCTAGAACAGCTAGAGAAGAAGTAAGTATCAGAGCTTGGATTATGAGATCTATCATGTGACAGAAGCTCCCTGCCTTTATTAAAAATAAAGTAGGCTAATTAATTTTTACGGCGCGCCATTATTTACTTTTCTCTTATGTGTCAGTAAAGAAACAGCCAGAAAATGGGAACAAAGGATGAAGCCAAAAATTTTTCTTACTAAAAAGGCTCATAAAAAATATGAGACACTATTGGCTTAAAAGTAATGCTTCTGTCAAATTTAAACTCTGGATAATTCTATAAACAAAAAATTAAATTACTCCCGCGCCTATTAGCCTAATGAATAATCGATGAGAGTTAAACCATCTGGAACTAAGAAAGTTTTAAGAGATATATACAAATTGTTGATTGGTTCATATGATGATGCTTTTTACGGTTTTGTTTTACATTTCTTCAAAAGTCTAAATCAAAAAATCGGATCAAAACTCACTGTTTGGTATATGGAAAAGGAAACACGAGAACATTTACACTTGCTGATTAAAGTATTCACATGGATAGTTTTTCCATCAAGTATTATTTATATTTGCGTGAATTTCTATTTATTTGGAAAAAACACCATTAGTTCTATGTTGTGGAGTATAGCGATTTTCATCTACAGCCAATTTCTTCCAGATTTGCCTTCTATCTACCGAAAAAAAGACAGTGCTAAAGATTTGCCGAGTTATAAGAAGTATGTTCTGTTGTTGTTCGCCCCTTTGTTGATTTGGCTTTTGTTTTCCGATATCCGAATAAACTGGAAGACAACTGAGAGCTTCCATAACTTCCAGTCTTTGGCAATATATGTAGTTTTTCTCTTCCTGTGTAGTTTTCTTGCATTCGGAAAACTTCCTCCTTCAGCCTCAAACATAATGGAAGTTCTCTCCCTACCCCTATATGGTTTAACAGGATACTTAACCCACCTTAAGGTTGACAAAATCTGGTAAGAACCCCTTCATATCTCTTCTATGGTTTACTGAGATAAACCTCAAAAACGTCAATTCAATACCGCATCTAAGAAAATTTAGTAAAAAAATGTTGGTCAATTCTTTAATTAACTACGCACACTTTTGCAGCTGATTTTAAAGCTTTTACTATATATACCAATTCGAAATTTTTGGAATTTATCAATATTACGCAAAGAAAAATACTTTTGTTCTTCAGAAAGAGCTTGAATTTTCGCCAGCGGATATTTATATAACGTTCTACGTTCGCATGGCACCTATCTGTTCGCAGGGCTTTTGATTTTTGTCTCTACTGAAAAGTTTATATCTCTAATGATATTATGAAAACCCTCAAAGAATAAGAAAAGGGCAAAGTGAGCAGGTTATGAAGAATAAGCCGATTAAATGGGTGGTTGAAGACCCCAAAAAGAAAAATGTCTTCTGGCCTTCTGAAGAACTAAAAAAGAAAGCTTGGGTAAGTGATGAATCTGTCTATAAAGAAGCTGCAAGAGACCCTGTTGCATGGTGGGCGAAGCTTGCAAAGGAAGGCATCACATGGTTTAGAGACTGGACAGAAACTTACAGATGGAATCCGCCTTTTTACCAATGGTTCATCAATGGAAAACTTAACATTTCCTATAACGCCTTAGATAGGCATATCGATACTTGGAGAAGGAACAAAGCTGCAATAATTTGGGAACCTGAACCAGTTAACGAGCAGCCAAGAGTCTTAACATATCATGATCTATACCGTGAAGTCAACAAATTTGCAAATGTTCTTAAGAGCCTAGGCGTGAAGAAAGGGGATAGAGTTGGAATTTACCTTCCAATGATTCCCGAAGTCAATATAGCTATGTTGGCATGTGCGAGAATAGGCGCAGTGCATAGCGTAGTTTTTTCAGCTTTTAGTGGTCAGTCTCTAAAAGACAGGATGATTGATGCTGAAGCCAAAGTTCTGGTGACAGCTGATGGTTACTACAGAAGAGGTAATGTTGTCAACCTTAAGGCGAATGCTGATGTCGGCATTGAAGGCACTTCTATAAAGGATGTCATAGTTGTGAAGAGGCTTGGCAACAACGTGAACATGGTTGAAGGACGGGACCATTGGTGGCACGAGCTTATCGATAAGGTCGACTTACATTGCGAACCTGAGATTATGGACAGCGAAGATATGCTCTTTATACTTTACACAAGCGGAACAACTGGCAAACCTAAGGGAATAGAACACCATGCAGGCGGGTATGCTGTGCAGGCTTACTGGACGACCAAATGGGATTTTGACCTTCATGATGAAGATCTATTCTGGTGCACAGCGGACATAGGATGGATCACAGGTCACACATACGCTTGCTATGGACCGTTAATGAACGGAGTTACGCTTCTAATTTTCGAAGGTGCCCTTGACTATCCAGCTCCAGACAGATGGTGGCAGATAATTGAGAAGTATGGAGTGACGGTATTTTACACTGCTCCAACGGCAATTAGAATGCTCATGAAACTCGGAGACGAATGGCCTAAAAAACATGATTTAAGTAGTCTCAGAATTCTCGGAACAGTCGGCGAACCAATTAATGAAGATGCCTGGCTATGGTACTTCAACGTAATCGGCGGCGGAAGATGCCCAATAATCGACACATGGTGGCAGACTGAAACAGGTGCAACATTGATAAACGCTTTGCCAGGGATAGGCCCATTTATACCGACGGTTGCTGGGAGACCTTTTCCTGGAACAAATTTCGCGGTTCTGACTGAGGATGGGAAACCGACAAGTATCGGTGAAGGCGGATACCTAGTTCAGCTGTCGCCTTTCGCTCCTGGAATGTTGAGAACTGTTTACAAGGATCCTGAAAGGTTTAGGGAGCAATATTTCGGTGTTTACGGAGAAAAGATTTACTACACCAGTGATGGAGCCTTTGTATATGATGAGATAGGTAATATACGGCTTACTGGCAGAGTGGACGACGTGATGAAGGTTGCAGGTCATAGGCTTTCTACAGCTGAGGTTGAGAATGCTTTAGCTCAGCATCCTTCTATAGTTGAAAGTGCGGTGGTTGCGGCTCCACACGATGTAAAAGGCGAGGTTCCAGTGGCTTTCGTTGTGTTGAAACCCGGGTACAAACCTTCACCTCAACTGGAGGTTGAATTGAAAAAGCAGGTGGACAAGGTTATTGGACCGACAGCGCGTCCTGACAGAATAATATTCGTCGACGATTTGCCTAAGACACGCAGTGGAAAAATCATGCGCAGAATCCTTAAAGCCTTAACAAGAAACCAGCCTGTAGGCGACATCACAACATTAATGAACCCCGAGTCAGTGCAGGTGTTAAAAGAGAAAGTTGGTTACAAAGAAACACCTTAAGAATTTCCCTACTGTGCTTCATAACTTCTAAAATACTTTTTATGTTTCAATAGATCTATATTATTTCTACAGGTAAAGGTACATCCCGAAAATTCTTCCAACGCAATATTTTGGTCTGTTAGTGTAATGGGCCCGGCCGGATTTGAACCAGCGACCCACAGGTTATGAGCCTGTCGCTCTAACCGTGCTGAGCTACGGGCCCAATCTATACATCTTACAAATTATAATCGCTCAAGTTCTTAAGATTTTCCAATAGATTTCTCACAGGATGCTACCTCAGATTTCAAAAACAAGTGCTTTAAGTATCATGTCATATTCAGAATCAGCCCTAAGTAACATTTAGGCCTTCTATTGTTGCATGTTGTTACTCAAAATTCATATTCCCTGAACGATAGTCCTTTCCAGCAATTTTAATTAGGAAGAGTTCCGCCTTTTGAAAATCATATTTTGTTATATTTAATCTCATGCCAAAAATTAAGTTTTCCTCACATGTATACCAATAATTGGGACAAATACTGGAGTAGATATATGCATTCTTCCTTTTTCGCCAAAGGTATTTATTTACATCAATATCTCACTTTTTACTTACTATCGATTATATCATAACCTGAGATGTCATTAATACATTTCATAGAAACAAGGTAGCCAAATAATTTCGTTTTTAGCAATATTCTCCAGCGCCTGAAGTTAAGATTTTTCTTGCTATATGTACTCAACTGACAGACTTTTTCATAAAGACTGATATATTTTTTATTTTTTCATTTTATTGCACTTTTCATCACCACTCAATCTTTAGAATTTACAACTATCTACATTTGCATTTGCAAACACCAATCCATATTTAACAGTGCGTTTATAATTTGCGAGAGAGAAAAGTCCTAAAGATTATCTATCACTTCATCTATGAACAAAATCCCCCCCTTGGTTGAGGGAAAATCTAAAAACCTTAATATAAAAAGGTTTACCCCCAAATCTATGCACTCTCTTAACCTTTCAACTATCATATCAGGAGTTCCTACAAGTGGGATTCCCCATTTTATAAACGGATTAAGAGCGATTTTTCTAGCTTCTGCCTCATTTTCTGCAATTGCGACTACAGGATCAATAGCTTTTACGAAGCTGCTTGGATCTTTACCCAAGGTATAGCAATGTTGATTGAAGACTTCGATTTTGTGTTTAAGTTGCGGCACTGTATCCACCGGTATATCCCACCAATCCGCATATTTTGCTACTACCTTTAGAGTGAGCTTTTCTCCTCCGCCGCCTATCATAATTGGGACACTAGATTTTGGCTTTGGATTGCAGTAGGCATCTCTTATGTTGTAGTGTTTTCCGTTAAAACAAACTCTATCTTTCGTCCAGAGTAGCCGTATTATTTGGACTGCTTCTTCAAGTTTTTCTATTCTGGTTTTAGCATCGGGGATCTCATAACCGTATGCTATGTGTTCATCTTCTTTATAGCCAGCTCCAATACCGAGTATGAACCTTCCACCTGTGAGCGAATCTAATGTTGCACCCATTTTGGCTAATAACGCAGGATTTCTGAAAGAGTTGCATAGAACTAAATTTCCAAATTTGGGGTTATTGAACATTCCAGCAAGATAACAAATTGTAGTCCATGCCTCAAGAACATCTGTCTCAGGATTACCTAACTCATCTCGCCAAGGATAGAAATGGTCCTCCATCCACCATGAATGGAATGATTCCCCAATTTCACCAGCATATTTCAAGATTTGCGATATGAAAAGGTCTCTAGGACTACCGTCTATTGAAAAGGAAGGAATCCTCCAACCAAAATTAACGTTCATTAAGATCCCTATAGAAAAATGTGATGATGATGCCATAATAAATTTTTCTGAATAGTATCGTAGAAGACAGTGTTAAGATCCGTCCAATTCCTAAGGAAACACAAACCGTCACCATATTTGAAAATACAAAACTCTTTCGGATTGAATAGAAATCTATAAATTATCTAACTTAGGCATATTAAACATAATAACTTCAGAACGGTAGAACAAAATGATAATACTGGCTTTCGAAGCCCATCCAGATTACCATGTTCTTTGGTTTGGTGGCACTATCGCAAAGCATACATCGAGAGGAGATGAAGCTTATGTCATATCGGTTTCAGGAGGAGAAAGAGGCGCCCCCGAACAGATCCCTAATAATGTTCAAATATGGACTAGGGAGTTTGGAAAGAAAAAAATAAGAGACTCAAAAGAGGGAGCTATAGTTCTCGGCATCAAAGATTTTAGAGTTCTTGATTTTGAAGATACAAAGATTCGCAACACGCCTTCGCTCCAAAATACAATTCTTGATATCATAAGAGAGTTGAGACCTCAAGTCATAATCTCGCACTGGCCTAACGATACACATCCAGACATAAGAGAAACTGGACAGGCAGTGCTTGATGCATGCTTCTTGGCTAAACTCAAATCTGTGAATTCAAGACACCCACCACATGAGATAGAAGCGGTATACTTGTATGAAGTTTGGAATCCAGATTTGACATCTTCAATCGATTTTGAGCCAGATATCTTCGTTGATATCACTGAGACAATGCCAATCAAAATTGAGGCTGCGAAACGATTAAGATCGGTTATAGAAGCTGAGTTTGGAGGTAAAGTAGAAAAATGGCTTGATATATTTCGAATACAGAATCGATATTGGGGACAGAAAACAGGAGTTGAGTTTGCAGAGCCTTTCAAAGAAGCATCAGTGCGGGGGATGACTAAAAATGCTGTTAGCTTCCTAACGACCAGATCAGCTAAAAAGGCTTTGACCTAATATATTCTTTTCAGAAAATTGTTAGAGTCTGAATGTATTTTAGAGAGTTTACCAATTAATACATATTTGTTTATTTCTTTTAGCATTATCGACAAAGGTTGACCTTTACTAAGGATATCTTGCTTCTCCAGGTCTCATTCCGCCAGCGTATCCAATTTCCAAGATTATGCCTATCAGTTTTTCCGTGTCCAAGTTATAGAAGTAATCATCATCATATCTACCACTTTGGATCACTTCTATGCCCATACTCTTGAAATGTTTAAGCGTCGATTCCAACCTGTCGAGTGGCACAATCTGCTTAATGTGGTGCAAACCTTCTCCTTTTTTGTCGAGAAATTCTTGGTAAATTGTAGGGCCTTCTAGAGGTTCGATTAATTCTATTTGAACGCTGCCAACCATTGTTTCTGCAAGCCGAAACTTGTGCATAGCAGGTTTGCCACGGTAAGTAGCATCTTTCAGATTCGGTGGAGCAAACGTCCATAATTCCCAAGGTCCAACATGTAGAACTTTCCAATAATGCTCTAAAGTTTTCTTCAGATCTCTTACGACAATGCCTATTTGGTTCACTTCTCTCCATTCAAACATATTTATAGATTGCTCCTCCTTTATGCCAAATTAATCTATTGCATTAACTAAATATTTAATTTTTTCATAAGAGGGTGAAGAGTAGGATATAGCTTCCTATATATACTTTTGTAAATATGTGAATAAATTTTGTGATTGTTCCTTATTGGCATAACTTTACTGGATATTTTTACCATGCTCTCAATAGCTGAGGATACATCTGAGTAAAGACGAATCGCCTTTGCGGCTAAGATCGCAGCGCCGAGCGCGGTTGCCTCATGTGTTTGTATCTTATAAACAGGGAGGTTCGAAACATCAGCTATGATTTGACATGAAAGTGGACTTTTGGCGCCTCCGCCATGGGCTCTTAGTTCTATTATCTTTGTTTTCAGAGCTTTTTCTATCCCTTCGATATTCAATTGGACTTCGTATGCAATTCCCTCGATTATGGCTCGGTAAAAATGGCTTCTAGTATGAACATCTCTCCACCCAATGATTGTTCCTTTTGCATTTTCATCCCAATATGGCTGTCTAACCCCGAGCCAATAGGGTTGGACAATAAGACCTGATGAACCTGCAGGAACTTTTTTAGCTTCTTGTTCCAATAATTCTTCAATTGATACTTTGCATTGGTCAGCAATGTGTTTTTCAATCTGGCAGAAGTTGTCTTTGAACCATGTAACCAGCCAGTAACCACTGTTCACAAGGGCTTCCAAATTCCACGTTCCAGGAACGGCGCCTTCTCTAACAAGGAAGTTGCGATGATATACGTATTCAGGCGAAAAGAGGCCTAGAACTACGGATGTTCCCAAATTCAAGTATGCCAAGCCTTTACGGACTACCCCGCAACCTAAACCGCCCGATTGTTGATCTCCAGCTCCTGAAGCAACTGGTATACCCTCAGGTAACCCTGTTTCTATTGAGGCTTTTCTCGAAACATATCCTATTATTTCACCAGGCGGAACTAGGTCACAGAGTTTTTCTCTAGGTATGCCTAGAGTGTTTAATAGTTCTTCTGAATAGCTGAGTTTTTCCATGTCAAGCAATCCTGTTGGCGCAGCGTAAGAGTCTTTATAGTTTCCTGTCAGTTTGTATACGAAGTATCCGTGAACCGTCAACAGCTTATATGCCTTATTGAATATTTTTTCCTCGTTGTTTTTGATCCACATAGCTTTTTGAGCCCACCATGTAGTGTCTGGCATGCGTCCAGCGATTCTCAGATATTTTTCTGCGCCAAATTTTTCTTTAATCCATCTCACTTCTTTAACTGCTCTGGAATCATACCATACTTGAGCTGGAAGCAGAGGTTTCCCATTTTCGTCGACAACGCAGATGGTGCATCTTTGATGAGTAATACCTATCGCCGCGATTCTGTTCGGGGATACGTTTCCATTGGTCAAAGCTTGCTGAACTGATTTGCAAAACGCAGTCCACCACTCCTCTGGATCTTGTTCAGCGTATCCCGCTTTTGGCGTAAATACTTTATGTAAAATGCGCCCCTCCCCCTTGTCATTACCTTCAGCATCGAAGATAATAGTTTTTACGGATTGAGTGCCTGAATCAAAAGCTAAGATATAATCACTCATATCTAAACAGTTCCATATTTCTAATTGGATCCATAAATCGTTTGTGGTGATGAGTAAACTTCAAAACGCCCCAACAACGCAAAATATTCTATAGTTGTAGCATCCATTTTCAAAACGCTCAATCGAGAAATTATACGATATATGTTGAAGGCATCGTCGCTCTGATAGCGGGTGCATAACTCACTTTCCAGGGACGGCTAAATCTGACTTATTTTGACAAAAATGGTTATGCCATAAATATTTACCACAATTGCTCTCTTCCAGATGCCTAACATTCAACGCTTTCAGTTATTAATGATACACGACAAATTTTATCTATAAGAAAAAGGCTATTTTCGTGATGAAGTTTGGTTGGTATTAATTTGAACAAAATCCATACAATAACAGCAGTCAATTGCGGATTTCCGAGCATTACAAACTCGACTATATCCAGAATGCTAGCATTGTTAAGATCATAACAGGTCATCTGAGCCTTGGAGAGCCAAGAAAATGTCAGTGATTTGTGCTGGCATTCTAGTTTTTGATTTGTTCGCCATCGACCTTCCAAGGATTCCTGAGCCAGGTGAGGTTATTTATGTTCCTAAAAAGATAGAAATGCATGTTGGGGGGCATGCTGCAAATGTCGCAATAAATCTGAGGCAGTTGAGATCGAGTTGTCAAAGGATAAGTTTAGTAGGGGCCGTAGGGATGGATATATTCGGAAATTACATTGAAAGATTCTTGAAGAAATATGGCATCGTTGTACGACTGCAACGGGTACGAAAAGCTGGTACGTCTAAAGATTTGGTATTAGTGGTTAAGGGACAAGACCGCAGATATCATGTTGACGTTGGAGCTAACCTGCATCTTAGCCCAAACCACGTTAGTTCAATTATACGTGAAGAGAAACCCCTTATCTTTTACGTTGGCGCTACAGGCATGCTAGGTAAATTTGACGAAGAACTTAGCCACATCCTTAAGTATGCTAAAAGTTTTGGCTGCCTAACATTTGTGGATCCAATATTTCCAATAAAATTTGGATGGGAATTTCTTCTGGATGCTCTTAAGTGGACTGACATACTACATTGCAATGATTATGAAGCTACGAGTATGACTGGCGAAAGAGATCTTGAAAGAGCTGCAACTATCCTTATTGAAAAAGGTGTGGATTTTCTAGTCATTACTAGAGGTGAGCGAGGACTTGTTGCCAAGACTAAGAAGGTTGCATTAAAGATGCCAGCGTTTAGCGTTCCAGTGGTTGACCCCTCAGGAGCAGGTGACGCATTTTGTGCAGGTCTGATTAGTAAGCTCCTTCAATCAATTGATCGCGCTCCTCCAAGATTGTCACATTTGTCTCACGAGAAGATGAAAATATTTCTTCTTGAAGGATCAGCAGCAGGCGCCGCTTGTGTAACAGCTGTAGGAACGACAACTGCCGTAACCCGAGAGAACGTTGATAGATTATTGAACCTGCAAGGATCCAGAATTCTTAATTCTACTGAAGTGATCGTCTCGAATAAAGAACCCTAAACAGAATGCCACCAATGTTCGCACCTGAAAAATGCAAAAATAATTATCTTAACCCTTTCTAAGAAAATATAGAATGTTGACTCAACTTTGCTTTATGCTTTGAAGGAACAGCGATAAACCCTCATCTTTTTTTTGACGAGGTTTTTCAATTCTTGTTCAGCAACCCCCAGAATATCTTCCGGAAAAATTACGTTGCCTTTTTCAAATACTTTAATCATACTATTTATGAAATTCAATCGTAACTCAGTACCCAAATTTATTTTACACACCCCTAAACTTACCAATTTTTGGACATCAGTGTCCGATATTCCGGTTGCTCCATGTATAACCAATGGTACATCAATCAACTCTCTTATTTTCTCGACTCGATGAAAATCAATCTTTGCTTTCTCTTTATAAAGGGAATGAATATTTCCAACAGATATGGATAGAGCATCTATGCCAGTCTGATTTACAAAATTCGCTGCTTTTTCAGGATCGGTTAAAAACGCTACAATATCCTCCTTAAACCTACCATATTTTGCGTGAGGTAGTCTATCTAGTTGGCCTTCAACTGATACCCCCATTGAGTGACATGCGTCGGCTATCTTTCTCGTTAGCTTTATGTTCTCCTCATAAGGCATAAATGAACCGTCAAACATAACGGAGGAGAAGCCATATTTTATGCCTTCCTTGATCTGTTGAAAGTCTAATGCCTCATTTAATAGCAAGGCCGTGGGAACCTTTGTTCTCTCCGACAAGATCTTTCCAACGGCGGCATAGTCCCTCAAGTTGTGACCACTTGCTGCCAACAGGCTTCCACCAAACCCGATGATCACAGGTGAATGTGCCTCTTCTGCGGCGTCGACAACGGCTCTCGTGGATTCTAGGTTCCAAGATTCAAAATATCCAATTGCATAACTTTCTTTTTGTGCCTTTTTTAGTAGTTTAATCATGGGTAGCAACACCATTTAAACCACCTTATTCTACAGGCATACTAGATCTGAAGATTCTTGTTAACTAGATACATTTTAATAGCTTATCTTAAAATAAGAATTTCTTTGGAAACTAAAAAAACGATCATTAGTCTAAAAT
>JAWBOR010000050.1:0-11025 GCA_038826015.1 Bathyarchaeia archaeon | reverse complement strand
CTGAAAACTCTCAAAGAATCCATTGAAGATATACGCAGAGGAGCGGAGAGAGCTGGAAGAAACCTCGAAGACATCGAAATCGCTTTGTCTGTTCCTTTCGCAATTTCAGATAAACCCGAAGAAGCATGGGAAGCCATACAAGAAGGAACAAAACTCTGCCTAGTTTTCGAGAGAAATGTTCTTCGAAGCATGGGATATACTGAACCATTCAGTAAGGATTTAACTATACAAAGGGGACTACTTTCGCAATCCTTCACTGAGCGTTTGAACAAAGCAAAAGAACTTGTCCCCCGAGAAGCAGTTGAAGCAGTTGCCGCATTTGGAAATGTTGACGCCGCCATTGAAAAGATCGAAGAACGTGTAAAATTAGGAGTTGACTGGATAATCGTTGGAAACTACGGCCCGAACTATGAAAGAACTCTAAAAATATTCCAAAAAGAAATCATACCATACTTTAGTTAGTTTCTCATTTCCGAATTTTTAAAGATTCTTGAGCCCTTAAAGCGATTCTGCGTACTCTTTTAAGGGTTTTACAACATCCTTATGAAGTAGATTCATCAATTTAAGGTCAGTAGCAACGGGCATGTAGAGAATAAATTCGGTCACATTTAGCTCTTTCACAATTCTCTCAAGGGTTTCCAAAGCCTCTTCTGTAGAGCCGAGAATCTGGCTGCTTCGAAACTCTTCAAGGTTTACTTTGACTTTCTTGCCTAGAACCTTGCTCTGTTGTTCTCTCCAGTTTACGAATAATTCTTCTGCCTCTTTTCTAGTTTCAGCCACGATTAAGTCGCTAGTATACGTAAACTTGATTTCTCTGATGTCTCTGCCTATTGATTCACAATGCTTCTGTAATGCTTGTTTTTTCTTTCTATAACCTTCTATGCCCCATCCATAATTCCATTTGTCCGCGTGTTTTGCAACAACTGACAGAGTGTATTTCTCTCCTCCTCCGCCTATAAGGATTGGTGGATGAGGTTTTTGTATAGGTTTGGGATAATTGAAGTTATTGACTAGCTTGAAATATTTTCCTTTATAGTTGGTAATGTCCTCAGTCCACATCTTCTTTATTATTTCTACTGTTTCATCGAGCCTCTCAGCCCTTTCTTTAAATTTAGGAAATAAATAACCATAGCCCTTAAATTCATATTCGTCCCAGCCCGCTCCAATGCCCAACTCTAGTCTGCCGTTACTCATAACATCTACTACGCTAGAAATCTTCCCAAAATATGCTGGATTGCGATAGAGTGCACAAGTAACAATCTGCCCAAGCCTGATTTTTTCAGTTTCCATAGCAACGGCGGAGATTGTGGTCCAACACTCGAAGACTGACGATTTACCGTGAGTAGGCGGAACAGCGGGGATGAGAGGCGATGTTTGGAAATGATCGAAAAACCATATTGAGTCGTACCCGATTCTCTCGGCTTCCTTAGACATTTCAACAATTAAATCAAATTGTTCTTTCGGAGACATTTCAGGAGGCAATTCTAACTGCCAGCCTTGAGGAATAATTAAACCAAAATTAAGTTTCGCCATGAAATCACCATTTTATGCGAGTTTCTTCCAAAAGAGAATATAAAAATATTTTTGTTTTGGAACAGATAGGCTATTTCGTTTCGCATTAGCTATTTACTAAAAAATTTAGAAACAACATAAAGATTAGATATTTAGCCCCAGTTCATTAAGCTTTGTTTTTGTAGGTATTCCATCTTGGTTCCAGCCTCTGAACTTATAATATTCATCTAGCATTATGTTGAATTGCTCTGGCTTGATGTAAACTCCTTTGTTCGGTCCGTCGGGCAAAGGTTCGTGCGTAAACCTCCACGGTAACGTGTCATCCTTTCTAGTAAAACCTTCTCTAACGTTAAATAGTCTTGTTAGATTGTATATTCTTTCACCAATCTTGTCTAACTGTTTTTCATCAAAATCCCAACCCGTAGCTGCTTTAAGAAGATCGGGTAACAACGGATAGCCAAAGAAGTACGCGACATGCAAACACATTCCTACGCTGTTCAACCAAGCATTGTTATTCTGTGTATTCGCCACCAACCTTGCCCTAGACTTCAATTCTTCTGTTTCTACTGCTCCTGTCTTAAGCGTTCTTAACTGAACTTCTTCATTAATCCAAGCGCGCAGGTGGCATGCCCCTCTGTCAGCTGTTGCAAAGGCTAAAGACATTGCCGGCAAGCTTTTAGGTTGATATCCGGGATACTCAAGCCCCTTCGTATGAACGGCGTATTTATCTGAACCCTTCCCGATTTTCTGGGAAGCTCTCATCACGCCTTCGCCGAGCAGTTCCCCTATGCCTCTTCGTTCACCAATCATCTCAACCATTTTAACCATGGCTTCATGGTTACCGAACCTTAAGTCTAAGCCATCCACATCATCTTTTTGGAGGATACCATTTTCATAACACTCCATAGCGTAGGCTACACATGCACCTGTTGAAATGCTGTCCATCCCGTATAAGTTGCATAAAAGATTTGCCTTTATTATCGCAGGAATATACGTTATCCCACAGACAGGACCTAAGCACGATAAACCTTCGTATTCTGGGCCTACTCCTTCAGCACCTGCATATGGTCCTTCGCGAACAGCCCTCACGACCCAACAGGTTTGTGCGCATCCTGGGCAGGCTTTGTTATCTATTGTGTAGCTTCTCAAATCTTCCTGCATGTGAACAGGCGTTATTGTCTGATAGTTTCTATACGGGGTTACACCAGTTTCGATTTCTACATCTAAATTTTCATTAGTGCCCTCTTCAGGTATATTATGTTTCACACCCCATCGGTTAATCTGTTTCTTTACGATTGCAACCAGATCCTTGCTAAGTTTCTTTAAAGCTTCCTTATCTTCAACTGGAACCTTTCGTCTTCCTTTGACCGCTACAGCTTTCAGGTTTTTTGAACCCATAACTGCGCCGGTTCCACCTCTGCCAGCGTGTCTCCAAAGATCAATGGATATGTTTGCATACCTAACTAATTGTTCTCCCGCGGGTCCTATCGCGGCAACGCTTACATGTTCATCGCCAAGTTCTTTCTTTATCTCTCTGTCTGTTTCATGTGTGTTCTTCCTCCAGAGGCGTTCAGCTGACCTAATCTCAATTTTTTCATCATTTATCCAAACGTAAACTGGGTTCTCCGCTTTTCCCTTAAAAATTACGGCGTCATACCCCGCAAATTTTAGTTGTGGTCCCCAGAAACCGCTTGCAGCTGAATCACACCAAGTACCAGTTAAGGGCGATTTGGTTGCAACGATTACCTTGACCGCGCCCGGAATAGGCAAACCTGTTAATGGCCCCGTTACAAACATTATTACATTCTCTGGATTTAGTGGGTCGATTCCTGGTTTGGTCTCGTCGTATAGAATTCTTGCAGCTAACCCTTTGCCTCCAAGAAAGTTCCGAGCGTTCTCTATGCCGAGGGGTTTTTCGTCTATTCTGTCAGTGGTTAGATTAACATATAAGATTTTTTGAACGTAGCCACCGACCAATTTTAACATACCACCTTGTGTTTAATAAAATGGATTGAACATACTTATAAATTCTAGACTTAATCGATTCAAATTTTTGCATAAATGCTCTTGGTTAATGAGTTATGTATATTGGGCTCGCACTGGAGGACTTAAGAATATCCCAGCATTATGCGCACGCCATGCAAAAACCGAGAATTTAAACCGCGCCTCGCCCATGGTGTCATGGTAGCCCGGGAGAGATTCGAACTCTCGTCGGCGGGTCCAAAGCCCGCTATTCAAGGGATTGCGATGCTTCGCTTATCCTTGCTTGTCCACTACATTCGGCGGAGGCATGTGTTCTCCTCCACCGGGCTTTCTCCGGGCTATGTTTTTATTAGTAATTTCAGAGTAATAATCTTAATGCTCTTTGAGGAGTGGAGATCAGCGTGTTTTCTTTTTTGTGAGGAGTAAAAACATTATTCATGGTTTTATAGGGCTTTAAATTCGTTGAACCATTTCTCGTATTGGACTAGGGAATCCTTAGATATGCTTGGCTTCCTTTTTGCAATTATCTCTAGGCAGTCTCGCATCGAAATCTTTCTGGGTTCGGCGTTACGGTCGGTTATTCCTGCTTCAAAGAGTTCGCTGTTTACTTTAAGTTGAATGGATTGGCAAATATCCATTATGTCGCTGCCGGAAAAACCCTCAGTTAGCTTTGCTAGTTCTTCCAGATTTACATTCGGTTCTAACTTCAAGCATTTTGTGTAAAGCTTGAAAGTTTCAAGTCGTTGACCATAATCTGGAGGCGGAACATAGATTCTTTTCTGAAACCTCCTTATGAAGGGTAAATCTAGGTTCCATGGCTTATTTGTTGAGCCGACAACGTAAACACGAACAGGGTTATTCTTGTCGATTATGCCATCCATCTCTTTTAGAAATTGGTTCCGCACCCTTGTCTCACCCCCGACCTCTAAGCGGTGAACGCTCATCAAAGAATCAAGCTCGTCAATGAAAATTATTGAAGGCGATTTTTGAGACGCTTTCCTTGCCATACTGAACAGCCTCGCAACGTTTCTTTCGGCTTCTCCCAACCATTTAGACATGATAGAGGCGGCGTCAACAGAGATGAATGTAGCCTTAATTTCATTTGCCACAGCAGCAGCAAGAAGGGTTTTCCCACAACCAGGCGGACCGAAAAGTAGTATTCCCTTAGGCCAGCCTAGCGGGAAGATGTCTGGTCTTATAGAGGGGTAAATGATTGCTTCTTTTATGGCTTTCTTTGCGTCTTCTAGGCCTACGATGTCTTCCCATTTGACTTTTGGGGCTTCTCTAAGAATCAGTTCATCGAAGACGCCGCTTTCCTCAGATGAATTATCATCTTTAATCGAACTAGGAGACCATGAATCCTGAAGCACTTTTATCCTTGTTTTATATATGTTGACTCTTTGAATGTAGATCTTATTTAATTCATATGTCGGATTGATATTCACAATTTTAAGGAGATTATCAATGGCTTTTTTGTAAGATTCGATGGCTAAATCCTTTTTTCCCTGTCGGTCAAACATCACTGCCTCTTCGGCGTACCTTATTGCACGCTGTTCAAGCTCTTCAGCGGCGCCCAAAGAATATCACCGTTCAATTTTTATCTTCCCATTCTTGCTTAAAGCTTCAAGAGATTCCAATACCTTAGCTGGAGCCATATTGAGTTCTTTTGCGCACTTAGCAATGTTCATGTTTCCGTGATTTCGTTCAATGTAATCTAAAATAAGTTCTTCAGAAAGCGAGCTTGGGGCTTCATAGGAAATGAAGGCGCCACCATCCTCTATGACGACATTTTTGTCGTTGAAATAGAGTTCCGAACCATCAGCGGCCAAGGCTATCATCGGCTTTGTTACTTTCTCTGGTTCACGAAGCGCCGGTTCAATAGGCGGCTCAGGTATTTTCTTCTGTAGCTCTTGTGCAAGGAAGTCGGAGGCTTCTTGGAGAATAGCTTCAGTATATTCATCTTTAACCACAACAGGCTCACGCGATTCTAAAGTGAATTGTGTGGCATCAATTAATTCATTTACAGCATTGTTCAGGTTAGCTAATTCAGGTGTAAGAGAAGGCATTGCATTCGCCATTAACCCTAACGCGTTCTTTACGTCACTGAAAACGCCTTTAAGCTCCTCAAGTGTTGGAGATACCGTTTTAAGGGTCTCGAGCCTCAATATGGCTCGTTCTACGGCTAACTGCGCGTTTCCAAGAGTGGACATTATTTTCCTAATTTCAGATATTTCGTTAGCATAGATTGTTGCCTTTGCCTTTAAACCCTTACTTAGACATGAGGAACAAGCATCGAAAAGCTCTTTGTTTCTTTTATCTAGTTTCAAATAAGTCATTTCTAATCTGGCATGATGCTTTCCTAACTCGCTCATCGCTTGTAAAATAACTTCACCGAGAGGTTTACGCATTTTACCGAAGACTTCCCTGATCATTAAAGACCCCCAGAAAGAACGAGTTATTCTTCTGTCACATGAACTGTGATGACATGTTTCTCCTCAGTTAAATCGATTTGTTCGCTTTTCTTATTATCTAGTTCTGTTTTTCCCTCACCCAAAAGAAGAATTGAAATCTTCTCTTTGTCTTTTGTAAGGTTCAACTTTCTGTAGGAAAGGTTCTTTATCTCCTTCAAAATCGACATAAGAGACTGCTGATAAACTTCGTCTTCGACCTTATTTATTCCATGCTCCATCTCCAAAAAGGTTCTGGCTAAGTGAAGCGTTTTAATTGAATCTTCCAGAGCTCGAATTTGTGTCTCTAAATCGTTAGACAGATTTTGAGCTTCACATCTCATCTCATCTAAAGCCTTATTGAATTCGCCAGCTAGTTTTTCATAGACTTCGGGCAAAATTTCGTTATTTTTGGAAAGGTTGTCTAAAATTTCCTTCTTCTTCTTTACAATAGGAAATTTCTCAGAAAGAATTTCTACTCTTTTTTTGACGTCTGAAATTAAGAATATGTTGCCTTGATCAATTTTTAGTCTTTCCACAGGATATCGGACTAAATCCTCATTTTTGTTTTCTATTAATGCCTCTTTGATCTGTCCCATAGAGTCGATAAGGAAAGAATGTATCTTTCCAATTTCCCTACCGTTTTCATCTTTTATGTATTGGCCAATCAACATAGAGTAGTCGATATCAGAGGTTATGACATATCCCTCCTTCAAATAAATAAGTGTATCAATACTTGGGCTGTTCAAAATCTTCTCCAGTTGTCTCTGCCTGCTTCAATGAAGGTAACTCAGGGAATTTTTCCTTCATCTTTTGTTCTGCAACCATGGCTGCCTCGTTTAATATTTTGCCTGCGTCTTCGCTTGCAACCTCAAAGTCTGGTGCTATCCCTGTAGTTTGACCTGCTTCAACGATAATATCGTTAAGCATCGTTCCTACTGAACCGAGCTCTCTTTCTGCATTCGGCAATAATCCAGCTATCCCGGATCTAACACTGTGAAGAACCTGTGTAGCCGGCGCCAAGGTGACAACAACATTGCCTAATTGGCTTACAGTTCTCAGCCTCAAAATGACTCTTTCCAAAGCTAATTCAGAATTCATCATGAATGTCGCCATCTTTCGCAATTCTGCTAACTCATTAGCAAAGACGCTGGCTCGCTGAGCTTGATGCTTAGAATATGCGTCAACAACCTTGGAGAAAAGGTATTTATCTCTCTCGCTGAGATGGTTCAGAGTATTTTCCAAATATTGAATTTGGGCTTCGATTTTTCTGATGGCAAGCTCGATTCTGGATTTTAACGGAATAGATGGTTTTAATGCGTCTTTAAGCGGGTTTCCTTCTCTTTCTTCCCATTTTTTGGCGAATTTTGATGCCATTAGTTTTTCACCATTATTTGTTAAAAAGGGGTTTTTGCATGAATTATAAACTTGTTATTACGCTGAGAATATCAATGTATATATATGGCTATAGAACTCATTAACAACATTAACCCTGTTTTTTCTCTTTTAAATATAAAGAAAAGGGACTTATCTCATCTTATTTACAAAAAGAATGCCGCATTTTTCCTAATATCTAGAATAAGGATGTTATTTGAGCAAACTTATGAACCTTGAAATACACAAAATAACTGCTAACTAAACTATTATTCGTGAACAGCGTAAAGAAAAAAAGGCGAAAAGGAATGATGTGGAAAAGACTAAAAGCAATAGGATTGTTCGCTTTAGCCGGCTTCTTGCTGGGAATAGCTGCCAACATTATATACTATTACGCAGGACCCGCTTTGGTACAAATCTTTCCAACGCTTTTGGAGAAAACATGGCTTCTGTGGGGACTTGTCGGTGCATCAATATCAATTGTAGTATGTCTAGTCTACGCTGCTTTACCTGAAAGATAACCTGCAAATATCTCCGTCAAAGTGGCGAGAACTCGCGAATAGGCTCCTTACAGATAACTGGGTTAGTTTTCCCTCTGATTTTTCCAATTTCATCATTTATTTTTTGTATTTCTTCTTTACCCAGATGGATTGAAATGGTAAATTCTGTGCAATATCTTTCTTTTGGCTCCAGCTTTATCACCCTGTTTTGTTGTCTCTCAAATTGTCTCATATTGGGAAAGCCTGTTCCCGGCTCAAACCCGATCACATATCCGTCTTCTATGGCAGATGTGTTCTTCCATAAAGTGAAGAAAGGAAGATTTCTTAATGAGAAAGAAACAGAGACGGCTTTTGTCTTATCCTTGTTCACCAACATTGCCTTAGTGCGCCCCTCGTTATCGCCTAAGAGCTCCATGAAATATACTTGTTCAACAAATCCCCTCTCTGGAGAACTAAATATATCGAATTTATCCATGTTTCTAGAGGCTGTTACGTCTCTAGGAGCTACTCGCTTGATTGGAGCGACGAAACATGCACCCTCCTCAAGGAATGGACTACCAAAGTTACAATGATATAAAATCTGCATTTCGTCTGAGACTCCGCGAAGGTTTTCTATCATGTCTGAAATTTTTAGTGAGTTACTCCCCAAGGTTGTCGAAATTGAAGTTGTTAACTTAAGATTGGAACCGAACATTGTACGCTCATAAACGACCCCTTCAACCCCTAATTCAAACGGAGGCTTTAATCCAATTTTGACTTCAACCATGCTCGCAGGAATATTTGCAATTCTCCCGTGAAGATTCAGCATAACTTCTTTCTCTTTGCCAGTATTATCTTTGATTATATCTTTTCCCGGCGCGCCAAAACTGTTTAAACCACAACGAACAATCCATTCGTTGAAGCCAT
Organism: Bathyarchaeia archaeon; assembly: GCA_038826015.1. Classification (GTDB taxonomy): domain Archaea; phylum Thermoproteota; class Bathyarchaeia; order Bathyarchaeales; family DTEX01; genus JAWBOR01. Next base: position 2,303 of record JAWBOR010000050.1, on the reverse strand, counting down.
CTAACCAACCTAACCCGCCTCGAGCCTCCAGATTTATGAAATTGGGATGAACCAATTCTTTGATACATGAATCCCAGCCTAAAAAGACGCCTTGATATGTTCCTTTCCAAATCCCCATGCCTCGAGTCGGCACAACGATGAATGAAAGCTTTCCATTGTTAACTGTTATGACATCTACACCGTCTGAGAAACCACCGTGAAGTCTGCGTTTCTCAACGTACCATCCATCTCCTATTTTAAGATCGTCGCTCGATAGGCGCCAATTATCTACATAGATTCCTTTTTCTACGTCAGTCAAAGTTTTTATAAGTCTTCCTTCCTGTTCAGAATTATTAATGGAATCAACCAAAGCTTATCACCACAGGTTAGTTTTAATGCTTATAAAAGATAAAAGCTTTTTAAAATTAGGCTTACTGCCTTAAAAGTAACAAATGCTAATCGAGAAAAAGTTATTTTTCGTTTGTTATTAATTTTCAATTCTTTTTAGAAAAGAAGAATAAAAAGAAATTTTTGATTTTTGCTTCCCATGGTTTGAAGACGTGAAACTGTCCCCTCATCCACAGTCATTCAAAATTAACTAAAATAATACTTGAAATCCTACTCACAGAGGGCAAGTTAACAGCTTGGCAAATTGCCAAAGCAATTGAACCTAAAATAAATTTGCTAGGAGACGCCTATCATAAGGCGCAAAAAATATATGGTGTCCTAATTCGCAAAGACGAGCGACTTGCCGACTTAGAGAGTAAGGGATATATCAACCATGATCTTGCTGATAATAAATGGTATTGTGCAGCTAAAGGTTTAGTGGCTATATTAATTCATGACCTCAGCCTTCAACCTTTAATAAACCCCAATATACTTTGATTTATTGCCATTACCTAAAGGGTCTTTACCCAATCGGATAAAACTCCCTTTTCTTGGAATAGAAGTAGATGGCAAAAAATTTGAAAAAGATATTGTCACAATCATTAACAAAATTAAATCTGAACGGCTTTGGGCTGAAAAATTGGTTAAAGATGCAAAATCATTGATTGCGGAAGGATTAAACCTTGATAATGTAAGCACGAAAACTTTGCTTTTTTTACTGATAACAAAAGGCACTGAAGATTTCACCAATTATAAGTTACGATCCTTCAACCAAAAAATTCGAGGCCGTCAAATTTGACGAAAAGTCAACTTGAACCAATTAATTAGTTGATACTTGAATAATTAATTAACTAATTATTTACCTTTCTCGGTTATGGGAGGTCAATACTCTACGCGAAGAATATAAGCCCAATGAGAAAGCATACTATTCCAAGAAACTTCAAGAAGAATACGTAATGAGCCTAAGATGGATAGCAAGAGAATACGATTATGCTGAAGATAGTGTAGTCGCTCATTTAAATATCTTAAAATTACCTGAAAATATGATCTTGATGAATAATAAAATCGGTTCATCAGTGAAATTTAATAAAAGATAAATCTCATAATTAATATCAAGGCGTTAGAGATGACGTATCTAAACGCGGATGACTTGATTAGAAGATTATCGATTATTAACGACAATATTGAAGCTACCAAAAAGTTGACAGAATTCTATGTCACTGCAAGACTTAAAATTGACCCAGAAGTTTTAACTAGACAATACACGGATGGGAGCGATGACGGTGGAATAGATCTTTATCATGTAGAAGACTTAACGTTTATTATTTTCCAAACCAAATTTTCATCAAGTGTTAGAAGAACGAATTTGACCGAAATACTTAGAGAGATAGGAAAACTAAAAAACACATTAACTGGAATAAACCCGAATCAAAAGGCAGGAGATTTTGTTAACAGCCTTAAAAAGGAAGTTAATAACAAGGATGCCAATTTGGAGATTGTTTGGCTTACTACAAACATTGTAGACCCATCAGTTAAAGAAAGTGTGCAGAAAGATCTAAATGAATGGAGGAAAGATAATGAATGGCAGATTAACATCGATTTTGTTGTCGTTGACAAGCACACTTTGGAAAATGTAATTTATGATGTCAAACATGGCTATATCCCTTATACAGGTAAAAAGACTTTGAAATTAGAACAGGGACAGTGGATGGAAACTAGGTGGATTGAAACTAATGTATATTCTGTTGTTTGCTCTGTATGGGTTAACAAACTTCTAAGATGGTTTAATACCTCAGAAGAAATAGACAAGTTCTTGCAAAAAATGTAAGAGAGTTCCTTGGAGAGACAGGAAAAGTTGGTAAAATAAATAAGGCTATCGGACAATCATATCTTTCTGATCCCGACTGGTTTTGGTATAAACATAATTGTGTTATAAT
>JAWBOR010000049.1:0-11183 GCA_038826015.1 Bathyarchaeia archaeon | reverse complement strand
CAAGGGATCTGATTGAAGCTCTCACTGATAAACAACTTTTGAAAAAAGGAGTTTCTCTGCCTATCTAGACCATCATTTGCGCAATCCACGTTTGTAGTCTCTCTCAATATTCCGTGGCGGTTCTTTCATAAATATATTGAAGAAGTCTGTTAAATGGTCCGTTTATTTTTTTCTTGCCACTATCCATATGAACAGTCAACCATGCATTGAAAAGAGCACGCACTTCAAAAGATTCGACCAATCTCTCCCAACCATGTTCTGCCAGAATAGGGCATTCAAGTCCTTCTATCAATTCCATTTCGGCTTCGCTTAGAGCAACTACACCAAATTTTGCCCCTTTGTTGGAAACATATCTCTCTCCCTCACTAGGCAACATTATCTTTCCATGCGCAGCCTTGACTCTCCATGTGGCAGAATCTGTTGATGTACAATTCAAAGACTCTAATATTGGAACTACTGTTGGCGCCCCCAATCCCATAATGTGAAGAAAGGTATTGTGGCGCCCTCTTATTTCAGCTATTAAATCAACTGCCTTTTTCCTTCCATTTGCGAGGCCTTTTGTTGTTCGCATCATTGGTACTAATCCGCCGATTGCAACATATTCTGGGTTATGTTTCTGATAGGCTTCATATTCTCTTAGCGCTCTTTCCATCTTAGGGTGAATAATCGGTATGACTTTCTCGAAGTTTTTCCTTAATTCTTCATAATTTGAAATTGTTCGAGCAATCTTTTTTTCCGAGTTTCTGGCTAAAGTAGAGGGGTAGTCTAGTGAAAAACAGTAATCTGGTTGGGCCATATTATAAATGTCAACAAGCTTCTCAAGCTTGATGTCAATCCCGTATGCCATTGCTTGAAACCCTCCTGAATCCAAGAAAACCACTCCATCATAATCCAAGAACTCATGAATCCCGCCTTTTGCCTGAATGTCTTGTCGTAGTGTTTTGTTTCGTATAATCTCATAGGCGTTAGCCATTATTGCAGGAACTTTGAAATGTTCCCAAGGACGAGGTCTCCCTCTAAGCGGGGTCCCCAGAGCAATTAACATGGGTGGTGTTTATCTCCCACAATTCTTCTTAAGCGCTTTGAGAAGTGCTAAAAGCTTTGGCAACTGGTAAACATTGTACGGTACAAATTCAGGTTCCAGCAAACCTTCCGAAGCTTGGCTGAATATCTCCTTGTGATGATTTGGCATGAAGCCTACGTGAAATCTATATATAGATATTGCTCGTTTGTGCAGGAAGGTCTGTAGTCTGCTGATAAACTCTTTTCTTCCCTTCTCACCTAAGTGTTCTGGTGGGAAATCATAGTTAGCAGCAGGGAAAGTCTCCTCCAATTCACGTGGGCAAATTGTCAACGGTTCTGAGACGATGAACTGTTGCACATAATCGTCTAAACTATGTTTCTTTAGCATCCGAATGACTTTCATGTGCACAAAAGATTGTGAAAAGGGCTTGTGGTTGGAGCAACCCATGTATAAAGCGATGTGTTTCTTGGATGGGTTCCATTCTTGGAGGACATAGCGGTAAAAACCATATACGTATTCATCGAAAAACAAGTCATCGCTACCTTTTAGGACAATCATACCGGGCTCAGGGAACTGAACGTAACTTGTTTTGGAAGTTTCAAACAAGAGTATCACCCCTAGCAGGGTGTATCAGGTCAGGACAAACTTGTATAAAAATCTTTCAGAGTCTTAAAAAGTACAGAGATGAGCTGATTGTCAATTCTGGTAACAAAACGCATGGCAAAGCAAAAAGTCAAAAATATATCATCAAGTTCTTATACAACTGTAGACAGGGAAGGATATGAAAAAATCAAAAAAGATCTACATTGCAGGGCCATTGTTCTCCGAACACGAACGAAGCTTTTTGGAGGAAATTGCACACAAAGTGGCGACCGCGTTGGGGTTGGATGAGCAAGAAGATATATTTCTTCCTCATCGCGACGCAGGCGACATAGGCGTTCACGGAGAAGGCAGACCTGAGATATTTTCTTCAGACTTGAAATCCCTAGATAATGCAACGATCGTGCTCGCTTTACTCGATGGATCTGATGTCGACAGTGGCACGGCAGTTGAATTGGGTTATGCTTTTGCTCGTAACAAAGAGATATTCGGAATACTGACCGACTGGAGACGTTGGAATCCTATTAGTCAAAAAGTTGACAACATAAACAACATGATCTGGGGTGTTTGTAAAAGGGGTGAACGTATCTATCAAGGCGTCAACGAGAAGTTTCTTGAAGATTTGAGAAGGTGTCTAGGCTGAGCGAAGTTGAAGGTCTCGCCAAATTTGGGCTGTTTCTTTTTCTGGCTTTTATCTTGCCTGGAATGATTTATGTTGGTTTTATAACACTTTATTACTCGGATGTCTTGAGACAATTTGGCTGGGATCTAAATTCGTGGGTTGGTTTTCTTGGGTTGTCTGTATTTTTTGGATTATTGATAACATCCGTCTGTTTTGCCTTAGAAAATCTGATCTACTATTTGTTAGAAAAGTGCCTGGCTCTGAAAAAACCAAAAATAATTATGTTAGGGATTTTTGAAGTAAGAGACAAGCGCACTTTCTATCTTAACCAATTGGTAGGACAGTACATATGCCATTTCAATATTGGATTAGGCGTTCTCTTACTTACGCTAGCGTATCCCCTGTATCTTCACATTACCAATACCTCGTCTTTCGATCTTCTCAAGTTTATTTTCGGCATACTAATCTCCATTGTTAACTTATACTTGTCTCTAGGAGTGTTTAGAATATGGTCTGTGGAAGCTATAGAGAAATACGAAAAAGAAAGTCAAGCAAGCCACAAAAACTGAAAACTGCTGTTATATTTGATCTTGACAATACTCTCATTGATACGTATGGAGTATATCGAAACGCAAAATCGGAACTCACTAAGAAAATCAGGAAATCAAATGGAAAAGTCGGCGATGAGAATAAATTAATAGATCGAATATTTTGTCAGAAGTTTAACACATGTAACTATGATCAACGTGAACTCGTTGCTGAAGCATGCAGAGTGACACATTGCAGCAGATGTGATATTCAAATGTTGACCATACAATATGAAGCAGAGCTCAACAAAGTGCCACAACTTTTTGAAAAAACAAAAGATGTGCTCCTAACCTTGAAGAAAAGAGGAACAAATATTGTCTTATTATCAGAGGGAACTAAGGATCAAAAGCAGATAATCCTCAAAGCGCATGGACTTGAAAAGATATTTGATTTCATATGGTTTGTTGAACATAAAGAACAAAAGCACTTCAAAGCAGTTATGAAAACCCTTCAAGAACAGGGATACAAGTACATTTATTGTGTAGGAGACAGTATAAAGAAGGACATAAGATTAGGAAATTCCGTGGGAGCGCAAACTATTTGGATTCCATCGAAATGGGAAGTCGGAAAACCTGATGTGCCTGCAAATTGCCCGAAATACAAGATCAGTAAGATTGAAGAAATCCTTGCCATAATAAAATAATTGTATCACGCGAGCTCTGAGCCCTTCCACTCAGAGAAGTATTTTGGAATTATTCTCATTAGAGAAATGATTGCAATTGTGGCACCAACGGTTCCTATGAGTCTTTCATAGATCATTAAAGGCAATATTCCAACAAACACTTGCCAAGGAAGACCTAGTAAATGTACGGCGAAGATCATCATCATTCCTTGTTCACACATAGTTGACACGAAAGCAAAGAGAGGGATTTTTATGCCTAAAGGCGTCATCTTCTTAAACAAACTTGCAAAAACAACCAGAAATGCTGCTGTATGTGGAATGACAAAATACGGGAAAGGAGAGTTCACAATTAGATATGCAGATATCGCTGCAACTAAGAACAACATAGTTGCAATCGCCCCCGACTTTCTCTTGTGATACGCCAAGCTTCCAAATGTTGAACCTACAACGGGCAGCAAAATGGTAAAAGGTCCAAACATAGCTTGGGAAGGCGCAACATAGAATGCCAAGATTCCTCCGAATGCAGAGGCAAAAAGGGCTTCAAACGGACTTAACAAGATAGCAACAGCTGGAGTGACTATTAAGTTCAACGCAAGAAAACTAGGTGCTCCTATGAACATGCTTACAGGTACGAGGCTTAGAACGGCATAAAGGGCGGCAAAAACTCCGACACGTGAGGTCGTCAAAGCACTGAGTCTCCTAGAATTATTTCTCAATTTTACTTCACCTTCCCTGCAAGCAAGTCTTCATACACCTTCCTCATGTGAAAGAGACCTGCAGCCATATCAGCGCCCAGGTTACATCCACATGTCGCGCATTTAGTGCATATAAGCCATCCGCATTTTGGACAAACCTTTGCATCACTTACGTAAAATCGTTCGCCACACTTGAAACAATAGATTTGCGGGTTTGCTAGGAAGGCTAAGAAATTTTCGACCAAACGCGAGACCGGAATGTGCCTTTTATCAGCTTCGAGTTTCGCTGCTGCAAGAATTTCTTTGTTGACTGATAAGGTCAGTTTTGTCTTAGCCATACGTAGCATTATGTAGTAATACGTAATATAAAACTTGCTCCCACCCACTAGAGTGGAAAGTCATTTCGCGCGTCCATACTATTTCTTTTTGGAAAGAAAATCTTTGTATACCTTGACGACCTCAGATAAATAAAAGATGTCCCGCCTTGCCATCTTTCTCGTCTCAATTTTACCATCACTCTTCAATGCTCCGATTGCTTCTCTTAATTCTCTTGAGCCAACATCGCGTCTAAGTTCTTGCTTTAATCGTCTGCGCAATTGCTCGAATGTTAGAAACAGAATGTCGTCTTTTTCGATCACCTTCATCATCAAGCCCAGAACTACATTGTAGAATTGTTTCGCATCATTTTCATCGGAGGACATGACTCAAACCATGACCATACTTTTATTTTCGATGGCGTTTCTATTCATAATGACATGTTAAATTCACTATATAAACGTTATGCGTATCTCGCTTCTAAGTGTGATCGCGGTTGTGTCCGCAATCGTGATTGCGAAAAGCTTATAAAACTCGTCAACAACTAACAAATGTCTAGACTAATCGTGAACGTGGCCCTTGTGTTTCATAATATGATGAGAAGTACGTTAATACGAGCAGGTGCGGGCAGAGCACAGTATCTTAGCGAATAGCTTGGACGTTGAGGGTATATGGCAAGCTTGAAAGAGAGCAGACTGGAAGAAAAGCCACCAATGTTCGCTTGGAAAGGCGAAAACCTTGAGCCTATCGTAATAACGCCTGCAAGGAAACGGGTGATTTTCAACCAGAATTTATTGGTGCAGCTCTTATACTTAGATAACTGTCCATTGTTTCTCGCCTTAGAAACTGTCGAGAAAGAATCGGATTACAAGAAGTTATGTTCTCTGCTTAAGGAATCTGGCTATTTGCGAGCTGGTGGGGATGCAGCCGAAGCACTAAGCATGGCATTAGACACGCTCCTAGATTTTGGCATTTTCAAAGCCGAATGGAAAAGATTAGATCACATATTCAAGAGAATTTTCATCAATAGAAACGAACTTTTTGATATGTTTGGTGAGTTTGAAGAGAAACTCATGAGGAGAATAAGCGAAGAGAACTTCGTTGATACAGTGAAAAATCTGACTGGCAAGATACATCTTGGCGAAGCAAATGAGATCGACTTCGAGGATTGTTACTACGAGAACCGAATAGAAGAAACAGAAGCTAAATTTCTGAAATTTGTTGACGAATGCCTCTTAAAAGAAAAATATGACGTTTTGCTGCCTCTAGCACGAAAGGGGTGGACTATCTTTGAACATCTCAAAGGTTCGCATGAAAGAACATATCCCTGCGAGTATGATGTCACTCCAGAAATAAAAAATAGAAGAATATGCGTGTTCGACGACGCGGTAAAAAAAGGCAAGCAGCTATACAAAGCGTTGGCTCGGTTAATAGCGGCTGGCGTTCCCAAAGAGAATATAACGTTAGTTACATATTTGGTGAATCAAAGCAGCTATTTCCACCCTGAGAATGAGACAAGAAAAAAGATCATAGAACTGCTTGGAAAGGATATACTGTATTACACAGCCCTAAACGATCTGGAATTCAGAAAGGAAGTATCAAACATTCTAATGTATGTAGCGCATTTTGGCTCAATAATCGATGCTGATCATCTTTTCGTTACAATTAGGCTTTCCAGGCCGCTTAACGGAAAAGATGTTATGAGAGAACTAAAAAATCTGAAAGTGGGAAAGGTTCTTGAACCTGGAGCGAACCTGCAATATCTTTATCCGACCAAAAAGAAAATAACAATCGATAAGGTTGATTATAACGCGGTAACAGGTGATATATTCCCAGAATCTGTTGTAGAGAAGGAGCAGTGCAAGATTCGTATGATTTGGGATTATGACCCTCAAACATTTCTTACGGACAGATTCGCATTAACCCCGATAATCAATCCTGTGATAAGTTGCAATGGAGATTGCAAGCGTAAAGATTTCTTGCGTTTCTGCGATCTATTTCGATTTTCGCCTTTAGATATGGCAGTTCGTGACGACGATCGATTATGCGTAGATTGTACTCTTTATCAAATGATTCCTAAACTCTTGGAAGCATTTCTCAAGATCCTTGCAACGCATCTGCCGACAGAATTGCATGTCACAGACATAGAATGGATTGAGTTTGAGCAAAGATACCGTCAATCTCCAATAATGCAAGAATGGAACGAATTTACTGAACGGCTATCTAAAGCCTATGCCTAAATGATCAATTGGTGCTTGCCCATCGGTGGTCCAATCCTTATAATAAAGGAAAGTCCTTCCAGAAATTCTGCTTTAACATCGTTCATATTTATAGGCGAATCCCTGTCCTCAGCGGCGTCAAAGTCTTTTCTGATCTTTTCATAAAATTCCATCGGTGAGCAATCGTATACATATATTTCTGAGTCAACAAGTCTTTTTCGCGGTGTGCCTGAAAGGCTTATATAAATACATCTACGGATGACTCCTTCTGTTGAAGGCATTACCCAACCAGTCCTATTCCACTCCTGAAGAGTGTCAGATATGACAAGCAAAGCTGTAAAAGGTGTCAAATAGATCAAATAGGGATTATTGTGAAAGGCAATAGCTATCATGGCATCTGCATATAGGATGTAAAGGAGAATATTTGTTGTTTCAACATATGGAGATAATGAAAAGCCTGAGACTAGGTCCCATATTCTGATATCAGAGATACTTTTCTTAACTTCCAGTGCATATTCTTTGATTTTGCCAGCCAGATCCTTAGATGTCAAAAAGAAGCATCCCCAAACTCCATGATCATTTTGGTCCTTTAATACTTGAACGTATCTCTTCAGTTCTCTGCTAGCTTGACTATGGAATAAAAGTTCAAGACAATCCTCAAAAGCTTCCATCTGATCACTTAAAATTGATGTTGGAGAAATTTTAACATCAAGTTTCATCCTAACTTTCGGTTGCAATGTTCTGTATATGTTATGCAGTTCACGAGTTATCCTTGAAATTCCTTCAACAGCATAGCCTATATCATGGCTAAGTCCGGCGAACGACCATGCATCATAAAGAATTTGCGACCTGCACATAAATCCATAATAAAGGTTCTCACGAATCAGATTGACATGTGCATCGTCTTCTTTGCCAGTTACGGTGCCAATTATTCTTGCATACTTGTCTGAGAAGCTTTCTATAAAAAATTCCTCGTTCTCGCTTAACAGATAGCATCCAAGTAAATAGACTCTCATTTGATGTGGGAGATGGTCTCTATAACGCGGAAGGTGAAACAGAACTTCTTGAAGTTTTTTCAGCGTGAAAAACAAGTCTTCTATTCCGCGTTTAGGGGCTCCCAAGAGTCTCAAGGAACTAGACAAAGAATTAAGCTGCCTATAAAACTTGATAGTTGAGTTTATTTCTTCTTCGAAGTTATACTTTGAGCAGTTAAAATCATCGAGGGTTTTCTCTAGCCTTTCTCTTTGTTTTATGTCTAAGAATGGTAAGATATGTCTCTTGTAGTGCTCCACTAGAAAATCGTCGAAAATTAGTTGCTGTTTGTTTTCTCTGTTCATTCTCTTCAGCCATTTGTTTTTTCAGATTCAGTATAATCAACAATGACTTTGTATTTCTCAAGGTTCAATACATTCAGTTCATATAGCCACTTTGCAACCTCTCTTATCGTAGCTATCGAGTATAATTCAAGTCCTTCTTCTTTGAGCTTTTCTCTACCACCTTGTTCCCTATCTAAGAGGACGCAGACTCCTGTAACATTCACTTTAATGTTTTTTCTCCGGGCTTCTAGCATTATAAGATCTCTAGCTTCAAGCTTGCTGTCTGCTGTGGTGATTAAATCGTCGACAATCCAACATTCATCTCCATCGTTTATTTCACCATCAAGGTATCTTGTTATTCCATGGGTCTTGAACCCACTCAAACTCTCGATCAATTCAATAGACTTGTTTATGCCAGGCATTTCGTGCCTCTGATATTTTCCTTCGTTGATGGAATTTCGAAGCTGATTCGCCAGATCTTTATAAACTATCGGTTCCTTTCTGGTGTAAATTACAGGTATGTTAGCTTCTATTCCACATACGGTTGCTATTGCTAGACCTGCAGCAGGTATTCCGCATAATCTAGTAGGTCTCAAATCCAAGTCTTTGATCATGTGAGCCATGACTTTTCCTACTTTAGCCAGAACTTGTGGAAAAGAGGGCAAAATTCTCAGATCTACATAATACGGACTCTTCTTCCCTGATTTTAAAATGAATTCTCCAAACTTGATCGCCCCGATTTGGTAAAGGTCCTGCGCTAATTCTTTCCTAGGCATTTTTCTCCCTCATCTGAAGAGTTGGCTGGCCATTTCTTCTGCTGCCATTCTTATGTTCTTGGCTTCATAGATTGCTCTTCCGACAATCGCATGCCAAGAGATGCCGCCAGCCGATCTTGCCACATCTGTTATGGCTCCGCCTTGTGTTACGAAGCCGGGAGCGTAAAACGTCAATGTCTTGCCTATGATTGGCTCTAATAGAGTTCTATAATGGGAAACTCTCTCTGCTCTGTTGCCCGGAACGACAAAATTGTTGACCCCCAGTCTAGCGGCACATAAATACATTTCATCTAAGCATTCGTCAGCAATATACCCGCCTTCACTCCTTCTATATTTAGGGTGGGTCATTTCTCCTCCCACAATGACTTCTAGTCCAATGTCTTTACATGCTTTGATCCATGCTTCCTCAGTTGTTGGACCTGACTGAGGAAAACCAATAAGTGCATTTGCGCCAGCTTCTTTTACTGTGATGGTGAAATCTCTTCCTAGATCTTGAATGTCAGTCATGGCTTTTTGATGGTCATAAATCACAGGCAAATCCGTATACTCACGAACCTTCTTAACCAGCACAGGTAATCCATAAAGTATTGTCAGAATGGAGCCGACCTTGTAAGCACCGATTCCTTTTACATCATGTGTTTTTTTAATCAAATCTTCAAACTGCTGTATGCTTCTTACATCACATGCGACAACGATGCTGTGGTCATACTCTATTATTTTCCCCATTTTGTCACCCCCCATAATCGAAGCGCTTCAAACACCAAACAATCTCTTTATACAGTCTTAAGTCCTTAAATTTTGCTGTTGCCTCCAATCCTCGTTTTCTGCTTGACTACTTTCTCTGATGTGGTTCAGACTTTGGGCAGGGTTCTAGTCGCCGGTTTATCAACCATTGTGGATGAAGAAAATAGGAACCCATAACTATGGCGCGCAAGGATTTAGGCTCTGTTTCAAGTTCCTTGATGACTTCCTCGTTGTACTTCTCTTTTGATGAGAACACTTTCTCTGTTTCAGTTGTCAGGAGGTATCTGTCTATCGATGGACCTGCTACTGGGATTTCTAATGTGACTGCTTGTGCCAAGGGATTTTTTCTATTTTTTCCCTTTACAGTATTTACTATTTTTTCGCATTCTTGCCTTCATTGTTATCACACTCTTTCAAAAATTGAGTCCAACTTTTCGAAAATTCGTTCAACAGGGCTCCTTGTGTCCGAGGTAATGTTAAACCAAACCTTTGACTTTACATTTACGTTTACAGTCGCTTGGTTTCCTTCTTGATGGCTAATAATGATTTCAATATCCTCACCAAAGGAAAAAAGCGAGGCACTTGTAGATGCTCTAATTCTTCTAACGGAACCGTCAATACTCTCGGCATGATAACCCAGTTCCTTGTAAATTTGAACTGTTCTATTAAATATGGAGTCCGCATCAGAGGAATAAGCCTCGCAGAATACTAGTACGTGAGAAAAGGACACCTAGATCGCGCGCGTCTATTCCCGAATGAACATCTCGACAAAAGAGAATGCGAATCGACAGAAATCTAGAAGCTGGATGTTTCGTCCATATATTTGCACCTCACCAAAAAAATGGACTGGAAACGAGATTTCAATCATAATCCTGCCATCAATGTCAATTATGAGGAAGAATTTAAATAGTACGTCGATTATATGGATGAAACGAACTCGACGAGCGTGCGTATATTTGCCAAGGAAATACAAGCGGATAGAAGTAAGAGGGCACTATCGTGCTGTCGCGCGCGACGCTGATGGGAAGTTCAAGAAAGTCAAGAAATGGAGCAGTGGGGGGAGGTGAGAGAGACGGCAAGGAGATCGTTCACAAGTGAAAATATCAAACGCGTGCAAGAAGGCCCAGGAGTATACAAACTATTTGCAAAAAATGCCAAGAAGCCAACCTACATCGGATCGGGTGAAAACCTACGAGAAAGATTGATGACCCAGAAACGTAGCCACCGATTCCACTCTTTTGAAGTGCATCATACGAACACGACAAAGCAGGCTAGAACGAAAGAAAGACGCTTAATAAAGAGAAACCAGCCTAGAAGAAATCAACGACTACTTTAACCTTTGTGTTTGGTCCGCAACCATAAGCAAATTCAATTTGGTTTTCGGTAATATTGATATCAAGGTGAAATGGGAGGATGAATGTTGAAGCGAGTGAAATGGACTTACGAAGCTGAATTAGATTACGTCCTTCCATGTGGAAAAGGAGAATGGGTAATTGGATTTCTGGACGAAGATGGCAACCCTTATGAATGCCCCAAAACAGATGATATAAGACTTGTAGAAAAACTCAAGAAACTGGAAGAATCAGGACAAACTAGCAGACTCCAAGTCACTGTGGAAATCAATGAGAAAATGGATGAAAACGATAAGCAGTATCCAATCCT
>JAWBOR010000048.1:0-11265 GCA_038826015.1 Bathyarchaeia archaeon | reverse complement strand
CATGGTTTCAGGTGCGAGAGTCAATAAAATTAGTATGCACTCTCCGAATATCTGACAACTTGCAGTCACGGCGCCGCATTTAAGGCTTAGAAACTCGGTTGCAAAGGGATGAAAAACATTAAACTCAGCGGTTTCTAAAATATGCTTCAAAACCTTCTCATTTTGGTATTGTGATGATAAATCCAATTCGTGTCCCGAAATCCCATGCGGAACAGAAACTACGCATCCAAATTTCTTCTCTAAAGATTCTTGGAGTAAACCTGGAATTGGACTGCTTCCAATGTTCTTAAATGGGCCTGGATGGAGATTTGGAACGACTATTAGGGCTTTCAGTCTGCTTTCACTTTTAAAGGCGATTAAAGAGACTTCGATATTTCTTTCTTCACTGAGTTGCTCAAGAATCTCTTCGAAGGGTTCCTTTAAACCTTCAGTCCAATTTGCAAGAAAGGCTTTAAACAATTTCATTGACGCTATTCCGAAGGAGTTCATGCCTAAAGTATCTAATGACTTAACAAAAAGATGAATCCCAAAGAGAGCTAATGTAGCCGCCATGAGGAAGTCCAGAGTGAAAACTAAATAATCTTGGAATCCGAGTGACGAGGATAGGACAATTAAGAGCGGAATCAAAAATAACACTGGTTGAAGAAGAGCTGAAATCAAGGCTTTCCATAGGCTGACAAAAGAAAGTGAACGAAACACGAGAAAACGAAGCGACAGAGATGCAAAAACACCGAAAGAAATTATTTTAATCCATATTTTTGGGTCGTTGAAATAAGCCGAAGTTAAACTAGCGGAAAGAATAAAAATAGCTAAAACTAGATTGGAAGAGAAAGATAGGAATAAACATCTTCTCAAATTCAGAATTAGGTCTTTCTTCAAAAGAAACCGATTTGATAAGTAATCCGCAAACAAGGTTAATGAGAAAAGGAAAATTCCTATGAATACTGCGAAAAAAAGCCCGTAAAAAGATGGTCGGAGTGGAAGAACTGTGACAATGCCTGTTATCATGCATTGAGCGCCCAGAAAAATGACTATCATCATATACGTGGGCAGCTTAAAGAGCGATGAATAATGGCCAATCGCTCTGTCTACATGTTCTTTTCGCAAATTCTGCATTATTCAGAAGCACCTGCAGTATCATTATTTTCTAATTCAATAATTTTTAAGGTTTCCGAGTAATTCACATCATTATGTTTGATTAAAAAGTTTAAAGTGGAATTTTTTCGGGCAAAATAGAAAATATAAATTGATTAAGGATGTAAAAGAAGACTTTTTCGGCTTATTTTCGTATTCAAAGGAGCAGAAAGATTTATTTGTTAAATCATCTCAAATAGGATTGAAAGATTAATGTCTACTTCTATTCCGCCCACAATTTTCCACATGCTTGAACGGCATCTAGGAAAAAAGATACATGTCATTCTGAATCAATCTTACGGGTTTGAAGGGACCCTTTCCGCAATTACAACGGAGCCGCCTGGAATCTGGCTTTCAGACGCCGTGGCAACGGTACTCAGAGCAACAATTGCGCAGCCTATACCTCAAGTCGCAAGTAGAGAGGATCGAAGCGAGATATTTATAAACCTTAATTCTGTTCAACGGATAGAAGTTTTACATAAAGAATAAGGAATGAAATAAATTTCGTCCTTTTTCATTTCTAGATTCAAAGTGGAGCTAATTGGGCAATTATACATATTATTATGAGCGCTATGGCTAGGATTACAACCATTCCAGGTTTAACTCGTATTCCAGCCGTATCCTCTTCGAAGAACCTAAGTAAACCGGCACCTGCGGCTGGCATAGGAGCGCCTTTCTGTCTCCTCTTTTCTCTTCTGCCGCTCATCAGCCATCATTCCAAAGGTTAATTCTTATAGGAAAACAGAATTTGAGCTAATTAAGTTTACGCTTTTAAGAACTTTAAAAAGTTACAATAGTATGTTAGAATTCTGGTTTAGGTTTCCCTAATTTCCTATCCAAACAGGCTTTAACGAAGCCGTAATACTCCGGTTCAGGTTTCTCAGGCCTGCTTTTGAATTCTCCGTGGAACTGAGAGGCAAAGAAGAAGTATTTATCAGGTAATTCTAAGATTTCAATTCTTTTTCCATCAGGGCTTCTGCCAGAAAAGACGATACCGTGCTTTTCCAACACATCCCAATATTTAGGGTTAATTTCCCATCTGTGGCGATGTCTTTCATAAATCTCTGAGGCGCCATAAAGCTTATGTGCCAACGTAGCCTCTTTTATCAGCATTTTGTGGGCTCCTAAACGCATTGTTGCCCCTTTATATTTCACGTTATACTGCTCATGCATTAGGCAAACAACTGGGTGCATCGTGTTCTCGCATATTTCTGTGCTGTTAGCTTCATCTAATGCGCACACGTTACGGGCGAATTCAACAGCAGCTAACTGGAAACCGTAACAAATGCCCAGAAACGGAACATCATTTTCTCTTGCGAATCGGATCGCTCTGATTTTTCCCTCTGTGCCGCGAGGACCAAACCCGTATGGAACGAATATTCCGTCGTATTTCTTTAATTCAATTATTTTCTCTGGGTTTTTTTCAAGCATTTCTGCTTCAATGTAATCAATGATGACCTGAGTTTTACAAGCCGCGCCACTATGTTTAAACGCCTCGTTCATGCTGACGTAGCTGTCGGTTAAGCCTGCATATTTTCCGACTAAGGCTATTTTGACTATGTATTTAGGATTCTCTACAGATTCGACAAACCTCCGCCAATTATCCCATTTTGCTTGATGATAAGGTAACAACAACCTTCTGCATATGTAGTCACCCATTCCTTGTTCGTCAAGTATTAAGGGAACTTTATATACGGTTGACACATTGTAGGAAGAGAAGACAGCCTCTTTTTGAATTGTTCCGAACAACGCTATTTTCTCCAGAACATCTTTCGCAATCATCTTTGAGCATCTTGCGATTATAATGTCGGGTTGGATACCTATACGACGAAGCTCATTGACGCTGTGTTGAAGAGGCTTTGTCTTCATCTCATTAGTAACGTCTAAAATCGGCACGAGAGCAACGTGAACATATAAAGTATTTTCAAATCCTTCTTCGAGACGCATCTGTCGAATTGCTTCTAAAAAAGGCAACCCTTCTATGTCGCCTACTGTTCCCCCACATTCGGTGAGAACAATATCTGCTTTTGATTTCTCAGCGACTATACGGATTCTTCGTTTGATCTCGTCTGTTACATGCGGTATTATCTGAACGCATTTCCCTAGAAAATCGCCTCGTCTCTCCTTTTCAATCACTGTTTGGTAAACCTGTCCCGTTGTGATGTTGTTTTCTTTGGATATGTTAATGTCCAGAAATCTTTCATACCATCCTAGGTCAAGATCGGTTTCTCCTCCGTCTTCGGTGACATAAACCTCGCCGTGGATGTACGGATTCATGGTTCCAGCGTCAACATTTACATAGGGATCTATTTTGATTGCGGTAACAGTGAAGCCTCTTACTTGAAGCATCTTTCCAACCGAAGACGTGACAATGCCTTTCCCTACAGAGCTTAGCACTCCTCCAGTGATAAAGATATACTTGGTCACAAGGGGCCCTCCAGATACAAAAAGCATAAATTCAAACTTGCTTAAAACCGTTAAGTCTAAGAACTATTGTCTAACAAGGTTAAACGAAAGATTTTTCTTTAGCCTACTCGTAAAAATATGGGATTTCAAGGTTGATAGGAGGAAACTGTGTGAAAGTCGGAGTCTTAACGGGCGGCGGGGACGCGCCTGGATTGAACGCTGCAATAAGAGCCATAGTGAAGAAATGTGAGAAATACGGCTTTGAAGTCATAGGTATAAAATATGGCTGGGCAGGTATGCTAGAGTGCGAGACGATGGAGCTGAGATACGAAAATATTAAAGATATAATTGGAAAGGGCGGAACAATCCTTAAAACTTCTCGAACGAACCCTATGAAGCTGCCTGATGGAATAAAGAAAATATCGGAAAACTTTAAGAAATTATGTCTGGACGCGCTTATAGCTATAGGCGGAGACGATACCTTAAGCGTTGCTAAGGTTATGAGCGATGCTGGGCTTAATGTAATTGGAGTGCCGAAGACAATTGACTACGATGTTCCTCAAACCGAATTGACAATAGGCTTCGACACCGCTGCAAATGCAGCGATGCGCCTAATTGAAAACGCCAAAGACACGGCGGAATCTCATGAACGGGTTTTCATAGTTGAGATTATGGGTAGACATGCAGGGTGGATCGCGCTTTACTCAGGGTTAGCGGCTGGCGCTGATCTGATCTTGATTCCAGAGGAGCCTTTCAGCATCCAAGATGTGGCCAAATTCGTAAAAAAGAAGATTTCAGAAGGACAGAAATCTATAATAATTGTGATTGCAGAAGGCGCCTTAATTAAAGACTACAAGGGTCCAATAACCAAAGATACAGTCGTCGACCAGTTTGGACATGTATTTCTAGGCGGTGTAGGAGATTTCCTAGCAAAAGAGTTAAGCAAGGCAACAGGCGCAGAAATTCGAGCGGTTGCTCCGGCTCATTTGATCAGAGGGGGCTCTCCAACAGTTATGGACCGTCTAATCGCGACAAGATACGCTCTGGCAGCTGTTGATCTTGTGAAAGAAAAGAAATTCGGTGTTATGGTTGCGTTAAAAAGTGGCAAAATCGTCGCTGTTCCACTTTCTGAAACAACGGGTACAAAAACAGTCAACAAAGAACTTTACGAAGAAGCCAAAGTTTTTTTCGAGTAAAACATGGCTAAAAAGGAAAATCGAATAAGCCATAGCCGTGTTACTTTTTTTAGCTTATACCCCTTTCCTTTTAGTGTTTTCTAGCCTCAGCGTAAAATGCTTAAAGCTCAAGAATCACATTATGTTCTTTAAGAAAACTGTTCAGCTCGTTTCTGTAAGGTAAAGCTGTTGTAGCTCCTAATTTTGTAACTACGAAGGCTCCAACCGCATTTGCAACGGTGATACATGTCTTAAAATCTAACCCTTTAAGTAACCCAACGAGCAATCCAGCATTCCATCCGTCTCCTGCACCTGTTGTGTCCACGGTTTTCACCTTAAAAGCCGGCTGATACAACTTTTCATCTTTAGTCGCCAAAAAAGCACCTTTATCGCCAAGTTTCATTCCCACAATTTCCACGCCGTATTTTAAGGCTTTTTCAGCCGCTTTCTGGGGGTCGGTTGTTCGAAATATAAAGTTTGCCTCTTCTCTGGAGAAAGTTGCTATGTCAGAAAGCTTAAGCATCTGCCCATACAATCTTCTAATGGCTCTTTCAGAATTCCAAACGTCGGTTCTCAATGTTGGATCGAAAGAAACTTTAACTCCTACTTTTCTAGCATGTTTAACAGCGGTCAACACAGCTTTTCTCGATGGATTTTGAGACAAGGCGAAGCCCGAAACATGAAGTATCTTAGCATTGGCTATATAATCAAGATCAATATCTTCAACTGCCAAAGCACTATCAGATGTTCCACTAACCCATGGTTTCCGATAAAAGATGAAACTTCTCTCACCAGTCTCAGGTTCAATTGCTACAAACGTTATTGTAGTCCGTGTTCCCTTCTTCACTTTCACACGGGATACGTCAACTCCGTTTTTTCCAAGTTCACTGATTAAGAACTGGCCGAAAGCGTCATCGCCAACTGCGGTTACAGCTCCCGAACTCACACCAAGCCTGGTAACTCCGACCAGTGTGTTCATAGGTGCACCACCGAAGCATTTTAAGAATGCAGGAACCTCTACATAAGAGAGGGGTTCGGTTGCAACGAAATCGATCAGTATTTCGCCTATGCCAACTACCTTGGGTTTTATAAAAACCATACTTACGATCCCTTATTTCGCTTTCTCAATTTTACTAATTCCATTCATGTAGGGTCTTAAAACTTCCGGTATGATAAGCGAACCATCCTTCTGTTGGTAATGTTCAAGTATAGCCATCATAACACGGCTCGTAGCCAAAGCCGTACTATTCAAAGTGTGTACAAAACCTTTTGGAGGCTTTCCTAATCCCTCTCGAAATTTAATGCCGAGTCTACGAGCCTGATAATCGGTACAGTTAGAATTCGAGCCGACCTCTCGGAATTTTCCATCCACCATCCAGACTTCAGTATCGTATTTCTTTGCAGCTACGGTTCCAATATCTCCAGCACATACATTTACTACGCGATAGTGAAGCCCGAGTTTCTGATAAAGCTGCTCGCAGTTCCACTGTAGTTCTTCATGAAGGTTCCATGACTGCCCGGGTAGGCAGAAGATAAACTGCTCAATCTTGTTAAATTGATGCATTCTAAAGAAGCCTTTCGTATATTTGCCATGTGTACCAATCTCCTTTCTAAAATTAGTACTCATGCCCACAAACTTCAATGGCAGTTCATCTTTATTCAAGGTTTCGTTCATAAACATTGCCGCAATCGGGTGCTCACTTGTGGCAATTAAGTATAGGTCCTCATTTTCGATTTTATACATGACTGTTTCAAAATCTGAAATATCCGTGACTCCTTCGTATGGTTTCCTACGAAGCATGAAGGGGGGCTCAATCAATGCATATCCTCGTTTCGTAAGGAAATCTATGGCAAATCTTTGAATTGCCAGATCAAGCAATACTAATTCATTTTTTAGGTAATAGAAACCGGTCCCTGCAACTTTATTAGCTCTTTCTTCATCGACTAAACCGAGGTTCAGAGCAACTTCGAGATGGTTCTTCGGTTCAAAATCGAATTTCGGCGGTAAACCCCAACGGCGAATTTCCACATTATCATTTTCATCTCGTCCATAAGGAACGGTTTCATGAAGTAAGTTCGGGATTCGCATTAGAAGGTTTTCAAATCGTTGTCTGCATTCTTCAACTTGCTCGTTCAGTGTTCTTATCTCTTCTTGAAGATCTTCAGCCTCTTTTAACAGTTGACTTACGTCTTCAGACTTTTTTTTTCTATCAGCAATTTTAAGACTTAACTCATTACGTCTTCTTCTCTTTTCGTTTATTTTTGTTTGCAATATTCTCCATGTTTTATCAGTCTCTATGAACTCATCTAACGTTTTCAGTTTTTCTGGGTCATTTCTTCTGCGTAAATTTTCCCTTACTACCTCTGGTTTATCTCTGATCAGCTTCGGATCGATCATTTTTGGCGCCAACTAAAGATGAAGATATTTTTTCATAGGAAGGATATAAATGTGTAATGTGATTTTTCATTTAACATTGAACTGCACACTAAACATTTTAATACTGCATTTTTCTCAGATATTGAGGTTTACAGCGGTGTTGCAGCGTGTCAAAAACTAGTCGTGTTAAGGATAAATGGCGTAACAAGAAATGGTATTCAATTGTGGCTCCCAAATATTTTGGAGGAGTAGAGATAGGTTCTGTACCAGCAGATGACACTCAAAAAATTATCGGGAGAGTTGTTGAATCCACTCTTTACGATATTACAGGGGACTTTGCCCATCAATACTTGAAGACATATTTCCAAATTATAGAAATAGACGGCAAAAGGGCTTTAACAATATTCAAAGGACATGAATATTCGCGAGATTACCTCAGGAGCCTCGTGAGAAGAAGAACAACACGGATCGACGGAATATTTAATATAACCACAAAAGATAACTATAAATTAAGGGTTTCTGCATGCGCCTTTGCTCTTAGCAGAATAAAAACCTCACAAGAGAAAGAAATACGCGCAGTAATGAAAAAAATAATCGATGAAAAAGCTGCTGCCTTAACTTTTGACCAATTTGTACAAGAAGCTGTTTTAGGAAAAATTGCGTCAGATATTTACAACGAAGCGAAGAAGATAGCTCCTTTACGCCATGTTGGGATAAGAAAATCCAAACTAGTCTCGTGGCCACGGACAGAAGCCGAACAAAAACCTGAAATCATTGTTGAAACTGCTGTTGAAACACCAAAATAAAGAAATGGCTGTAACTGACTCGAACATGAGTGAGATTTTTTCTTTTCCCTTTAATCGCTTGCTAAGAAGAAAGGTTGCTCGAGAGGCAGCGATCTTACTTTATACTTCACAAGAAAAAGAATACAAACAGGCCAAAGAAAGGGCTGCAAATATTTTGGGAACAAGCGTACTGCCAACAAATAGGGAAATAGCTGAGGAACTTGATCGAATTGCTGATGAACGAGAGGGGCTGCAAAGACATGACCGATTAGTTAGAATGCGAAGAGAAGCTCTTGAATTGATGGAAGCTTTAGAAACTTTCTATCCGAAACTTGTTGGAAGCGTTTGGAGAGGAACGCCCTACATAAACAGCGACATAGATATAACAGTTTTCTCTTCAGATGTAAACCAGATTTTCAATAGACTTCAAATGAAAGGATTTACGATTTCAAAGGTCGAGTTTGTTACAGCAACCCGACAAGGAGAAAAAATTAGTTCATTCCACATCACAGTTATTTTTCCTTCAGGTGACGAGGCGGAGATCGTTGTAAAGGATCCAGAAGCCCTTCACCATGAAGAAACTTGCGCAATTTACGGCGACAGGATAAAAGGCTTAAGCATACCCGAGCTTAAGAAAGTTCTTGAGAAAGATCCTCTTCAAAGATTCATCCCGAAAAAGAACTTTTTGGTTTTCAGCCTGATTTAGCTATATTTTAATGGTCGCTGTTTTTCAATTTTAAATGTGAAATAAATGCCGTTTATACCGGAACTTAATGTAATTAAGAAAGATTGGAGAAGGGCAGATCTCAAAATTGCCCTATGTTACCCTAATGTCTATCGGGCCGGGATGAGTGGGCTGACGGTTAGGTTGCTTTATGCATTGCTTAATGTGCGTGAAGACATGCTTTGCGAACGGTTTTTTATTCCCACATTGAATGAACCTTTAAAGAGTCTCGAATCAGGTCTGCCTCTGAAAAAGTTTGATGTTGTAGCTTTCACTCTACAATATGAAGAAGATTATACCAATGCAATATGGATGCTGTTTAAGTCAGGCATTCCGCCAAAAAGAAAAAATCGAAAGACTGACGACCCTTTAGTGATAGCCGGCGGTCCATGTGCAACAGCTAATCCTGAGCCTCTCGCTGAGTACGTTGACCTATTTGTTATAGGTGAGGCCGAGCCTATTCTGTTTTCTTTAATTGACAGAATAAAAACGTATAAAAAGCCTCTAAGGCATATTGACGAGTTCGCTAATGTTAAAGGCGTATATGTGCCTCAGATCTCCAATCCAACAGAACGGATCTGGATTAAAAACCTAAATGATGCTCCACATCCTTTAGCGCAGCAGATACCTCTTGTCGATCAGCGCAGTCCCTACATGACGATTTTCGGGAAAGCCTTCGCGGTTGAAGTAGTTCGGGGTTGCAGTCGATGTTGCCGTTTTTGTTTAATTAGGAATATAAGCCAGCCTAAACGTGAGAGAACTCTCGCGAAAATTGAGGCCATAGTGGAGGAAGGAATTAAATATACGCCAATCAACAAGATTTCGCTTATTGGAGCCAGCGTGTTTGACCATTCAAA
Organism: Bathyarchaeia archaeon; assembly: GCA_038826015.1. Classification (GTDB taxonomy): domain Archaea; phylum Thermoproteota; class Bathyarchaeia; order Bathyarchaeales; family DTEX01; genus JAWBOR01. The sequence continues at coordinate 1,807 of JAWBOR010000048.1, read as the reverse complement.
TCTCGAAGATATTTGTGAGTTCATTGTTTCTCAAAGGCTTGAAATCGCCGTTCCTTCTATACGTCCAGAAAGCGTGACTGAGCGTTTAGCTAACTTATTAGCTAAGGGTGGTCAGAGAAATGTTTCTCTGGCACCTGATGCTGCTTCACCTCGGATGTGGAATATTGCTAACAAACAAATGAATGAAGAAGTCATAATGGATGCAGCGAAAATCCTTCTGCATAGTCATATTAACCGCCTAAAATTGTATTTCGTAATTGGTTTACCCGGAGAGACTTCTGATGATATTGAAGCTATTGTCGACTTATCGAAAAAAATTGCTGACCTTGAATATGGTTCGAAAACGATTCACCTCAGCATAAACCCGTTGATTCCGAAGCCTCACACTCCCTTCCAGTGGGAGAAGACACCGTCAGCCACCTATATCAGAAAAACTTTAAACTTTATTAAAAAACGGCTTAAAAGAGACGGTCGATTTATGATCAGCTCCTTACATCCACGACGCGTCCTGATCCAAAGTTTTCTCAGTCTTGGAGACCGGAAGATTGGCAGGGTTATTGAATTAGCAGCTCGTTACGGAAGTGGACTAGGAGGTTGGAGAAAAGCCTTTAAAGAATGCGGGGTTCTGCTTGAGAAGTATATTTATGAAAAGAGTGTAGATGAACCCCTACCATGGGATAAAATAAATGTGGGCTCAAATAGACAATACTTGTTGAAGGAGGTTGAGTTCTATCGAAAAATATGTGCAGGTTGATTGAAACAACCGTTCAAGATATATTAAGGCATCCAACATATGAATACGTGAGGTTAATGTAAAAGAATGAACGTTGACAAAAACCAGTTCAAGAAGATGTTTCCTAATTTAGCCAGAGAAATGGAATATGGAGAGAGCGAAATATCGATATCTTCAGTTCGATCCAATATTGAAAGAGGAGAAAAAGCATCTTCTGAACGGTTTGAAGGCTATGAACCAGATGTTATAGATTTTTTGCGTAGATGCGATAATGAACAACAAGCAGAGGAGATAATCGAATATCTGGAAAAGAAAAAAGAGATCGATGCCGAATATGCTGACCGACTGAGAAACCAGTTGAGATGTAAAGGTGTAAGAAGTTTCGGCTCGAAAAAAGAAGATGCACATTACCTCAAACAGGCAGGATTTTAGCCCGTTTTCGCATCTTCTCCATAACGTAACATATTTCTAAAACGATAAAGCCTTCAAGATTTTTCCAGTTTAGAAGCTTGAAAATAGATTGCAATTTTTTCGCTTCTACAAATCATCGTCATGATTTGAGGAAATGAAAAAAATATTTTAGGTAAAACATGATGAATGTTGTTGCTTTACGTATAGATTTAAAAGATAAGAGGTTAACATACTTCTCAAGATATAAAATCGGTGCGATGATTGGAGGTCGCGGAGGAATTGAATAAAAAAACATCGCCACGTTTCTTGTCTTGTTTAATCTTAGCATTGATGCTCTTTCTTATGTTCCTTTCAAACTCTGTGGTCGTCAAGACTGAAAGCAATGCCGTGGTCTTTCCAGATATTCAAGTGAGTCGAATAGTCGAGTTTGAAAACGGTGGAGCCTTTGTGATAAATGACACCGTAACGTTTTTGGCTAATGCAAGTCAAAACGTTATCTCTTTCGAATTGTTCCAGATCGGTTTTCCAACAGTGTATAAAGATAACTTAGTGTATTATTTCGCCCATGGCTCTGAGGGAAGGTTATTAGCAAATTTAAAAAATGAGTCTTGGATAGAAGTGAAATTTCCTAGTTTAATTGATGTAAGCAATGGAGGATCATAC
>JAWBOR010000047.1:0-11314 GCA_038826015.1 Bathyarchaeia archaeon | reverse complement strand
AAAAAGTGTCTAATGAACCTTTCGCTCTTAGAATTAGGTTAACTCAATATAAAATCGGTTTATGTTTTTATCTTCGACAAGTCATATGAGAATTTACCTGTTAAACATAATACATAAATTTTTGATGCGCAAAACAAAACAGAAGGGACAAATATGGAAGATTTGCTTACGCTTATGAAGAAGAGAAGAAGCATCAGAAAATTTACACCTCAAGAAATCCCCATGAAGGAAATCGATGAATTGCTAGAAGCTGCTAGATGGGCTCCATCCGCAGGCAACTCTCAGCCTTGGCAATTCATCGTGGTAACTGACAGAGAAGTAGTTGAATCTATAAAGATGATTTCTCCGGGACTATTTGGTGAGCCACCTGCATTAATCGTCATTTGTTTAAACGAAGAAAGAGTTAAAACAAGCGGCGGGCTTCACTATATAGATTTGGGTGCTGCTTTACAGAACCTTCTTTTGCTGGCCTCCTTTAAAGGTCTAGGTTGCTGTCCAATCGCGTCTTTTGATGCAGAGGCACTAGTTGAACTTTTATCCTTGCCACGAACAATCCAGCCTGTTTTACTAGTGATCGTGGGTTATCCTGATCAAAAGCCGAGTCCTCCGACGAGGCTGCCCTTGGATGATTTAATATTGAGGAGGTTTTAACATGTCTGTAGAAAAGAAATCGGGAGATGAGTACCTTTTTGAAATTGGGGCTTTCCTTATTAGTAGCGCCAAAGGTCTTCTGCAGGAACCGAAGCTGTATGGCCCAGTGAGGCTTTTAACTGCCTTCTCTAAAATAGCGGTGTTACCTGAATACGCGTCATGTCTTAAACGGGACGAGTTTCTTATCCAACTAAAAAACGAAATTGAAGAGATTATTCCACTGGTTATGTCTGACCCTGAGGCGTTCGAAAAATCTGTGAAAGACTTAAGCATTAAACTTGCTAGAGAGATAAAGAACCGGAGATTGAGGCAGAAGATAAATTATCGCTAAAAGAATTTATTCTCCGACGGCGCAGACAAATCCACAATATCATCTTTCGCTTTGATTACCAAATAAGTTGCATAGTTATTTTATGAAGGTGATTATGTGGGATTTACAAAAAAACAAGATGTTGAAAAATCTGGGGCGCAAGCGGTGAAATTAATTGATTTAATTGGCTATCAGGAAGCCGCTGTAGTAAGCCGGACATTAATTGATAAGAAGACCGGAACTGTAACGCTTTTTGCTTTTGACAAAGGGCAAGGATTAAGCGAGCATACAGCGCCATTTGACGCATTGGTTTATCTTTTAGATGGTGAAGCTGAAATTATCATCTCTGGCAAACCATTCCGCTTAAAACAAGGCGAAATGATTATAATGCCTGCTAATCAGCCGCATGCTTTGAGAGCTATAGAAAAATTTAAGATGGTTTTGATAATGATAAGGTCTTAGCTTATTTGTCAAATATAAAACTCAATATTTTTTCTTTTTCCTTTAACGAGTTAACTATTAGATCGGGATTTTCTATTTTGAGCTCTTCTGCTGAGTATGCGCCTGATGGAACAGCGATGCATTTCATCCTTGCCTTTTTTGCAGCTTTCACGCCGAATATTGAATCTTCTATGACAACGCATTTTTCTGGTTGACATCCCAGTTTAGCCGCACATTTAATGAAGACTTCAGGGTCTGGTTTTGGGCTAAGAACTTCATCGAATGTGACGAGGGCATCAAAATATTTTCTGATTCCTTTTTCGTTGAGAATTTTATCGATGACTTTTTGATTGCTCATGGTTGCTAACGCAATCTTCTTATTCATATACAGAAGGTTTAAAAGTTCGCTAGCACCTTCAAAAAGGTTTACGTCTTTGGAGCGTTTTAATTGAATATTAACCTTTTTCTCCTCAAGTTTATCTATCAATTCTTCGTCAAACGGTATGTTTGCAAATTTTAAGGCTTCTTTAAAAGTGTTTCTGGGTCCTATTCCCATTCGTCTCTCAATGAATTCATCGTTAACATTGCATCCAATTTCTCTTAACACTTTTTTAAAAGAATACACGACAAAAGATTTGGTGTCAGCTAATGTCCCATCCCAATCAAATATGACCGCTTCGAACATATTGAATCCTCGTTCTTCAGTTTACGGTTAAATAGTCATACAGTCCAATAAGGATAAAGGTTCAAGTTTTCTCTTTTAACCTCATTTTTTACAAATTTTATAACATCTTCATCTCTTATGCTGACGTTTCCCCGTTTATCCCTATGCAAAGGTATCTTGGTTTCTCTTAAACAATCTCCAGACGCGGTATCAATGAAAACGTATTGAGCCCCAACAGCTGGCAAAATAAGTCTTAAACCAGTTAGATGCCTCGCCGGGACTCCTGGTTCTATTCTGTAAGCGATGTCTTTAGGATTATGTTTAATGACGAGTTGCTTAAACTCTTCCCAAGATTTCACTCTAACAACTTTACTATTCAAACTTGATGCTTCCTCGCTTTGATTTGGAAGATTATTCCCATTCGATTGTTGCCGGAGGTTTGTGAGTTATGTCATACACGACTCTTGTCACTTGAGGCAGCTCATTAGTTATCCTAGTCGATATGTGTTCCAATACGTTGTAGGGCAGCTCAGCGAAACTTGCAGTCATAGCTTCACGGCTTTTGACAGCTCGAATAGCCATAACATAACCATAAGCCCTGGAGTCGCCTTTAATGCCTGTGCTCTTTATATCAGTTAAAACGGCAAAGTACTGCCACAAATCTCGTGTCAACCCGCTCTTCTCAACCTCTTCGGAGACGATCTTATCCGCCTTTCTGACAAGTTCAACCTTCTCAGGGGTTACTTCGCCAGTAACCCTTACAGCTAAGCCAGGTCCAGGGAATGGTTGTCTATGGATGATTTTGTCAGGTAAGCCCACTGTCTTCGCTATCTCTCTGACTTCGTCTTTATATAAGTCTCTCAAAGGTTCAAGGATTTTTTTGAATTTGATTTTGGTCGGTAGGCCTGCGACATTATGGTGACTCTTAATCTTATCCGAATGCTTGCGAAATCCTGATTCTATCCTATCGGGATATATGGTTCCTTGTATGAGGTATTCAGCATTGATCTCTTTAGCTTTCTTCTCGAAAACCCGAATGAATTCTTTACCGATGATCCTTCTCTTTTCTTCGGGATCGATTACTCCCTTCAATTTTTTGAAAAATTGTTCACTCGCCCTAACAATCACAATGTTTATGCCTAATTCAGTGAATGTCTTCTCAACGAATTCCGATTCGCCTTCACGCATTAAACCGTGATCTACAAAGACCGCTGTTAAATCCTTTCCTAGGGCTTTAGCTGCTATAATAGCTGCGGCGCTAGAGTCAATCCCCCCGCTTAGAGCGATAATGGCCCTGCTATTGCCAACTGTTTCTTTTATTTCAGCGATCTTATCATCTATAAAGTTTGAAGGCTTCCAGTTTGCTTGGCATTTACATACGTCAAAGACAAAATTCTTAAGAACCTCTTTCCCATGTTCCGTATGTACGACTTCAGGATGCCACTGTAAACCGTAAATTGCCTTCTCTTCGTTGTGATAGGCGGCTACAGGACAAATTTCTGTATGGGCTAAAACCTCAAAATTCTCCGGAAGACTCTGGACAAAATCGCCGTGGCTCATCCAAACTTTCTCGACACGGTTCAATCCTTTCAAAACACCGATGGCTTTATCCACTGTGACGTATGCTGTTCCGTACTCTCGTTTTGTTCCTCGTTCCACTCTACCTCCCAGAAGATAAGCTAAAAGCTGGTGACCGTAACAGATTCCAAGCATGGGTATGCCTAAATCAAAAATTTTGAAGTCGATCTTCGGGGAGTCTTTCTCGTAAACACTCGACGGACCGCCTGATAAGATTAATCCTTTAACATTAACTTGTTGACTTAGTTCTTGTATCTCTTCAATGGTTGTGTCGTATGAAACTATTTCTGAATAGACGTTAAACTCTCTGATTCTTCTAGCAATTAGGTGACAATACTGTCCTCCGAAGTCAAGCACGAGGATTACATCAAGTTTGTTTTTCAATTTTTTCAGCTCTTCATTTCATCCCTAGTTTTGAATGTTGGCTTACGTTTTAGACAACTGTAATCGCCTGTAACGCAAGAGAGGCATAGCTGTTCTTTAGGTATACCTATGCCTTTACATAAGCCTTCTATGTCGTTATAGCCTAACGACGACACACCGATATACTGAGCGATCTTTCTGTTGATCTCATTAAGGTCCTTAGCAGTTCCACAGACCCTATAAGCAAGGAGCTCCTCCTGCGTTGGAAAATCTATCCCCATGTAACAAGGATATAAAATAGGAGGAAATGTAAGAAGAAGAGACACATCTTTCGCCGTTTTGAGCTTTTCACCAATGATTATCTTTGAGCTTGTCCCTCTAACTATGCTATCGTCTATAAGAATAATCTTTTTTCCATCAACAATATCTTTTATGGCAACAATGTTGGAAACCACGTCTTCTCTCTTCTCCGGCTCGATAAAGCTCCTCCAAGTACTCTTCTTCCTGTAACGGTCCTTCATTAAACCTTCTTCGAAAGGTATCCCTGACTTCTCGGAATAACCCAAAGCCGCAGGTCTAGCTGAGTCTGGAACGGGTACAACAATGTCGCCTCTGAAAGAATATTTTTCAGCTAAGACTTTGCCGATGTTTTTCCGCACGGTATATACGTTGACCCCTTCAATGCGTGAACTAGGATTAGCGAAATAGGTGTATTCGAAAGCACAATGAGCATGTTGTTTCTGATCAGCAAAACTTTCCGTTGTTAATCCGTTCTTATTTATCCTTATTATCTCACCGGGTTGGACATCTCTAATGAGGCGCGCGCCAAGAATATCGAGGGCACAGCTTTCAGAGGCTATTATGTATGAACTAGTTTCCTTATGATGCCCGAGACATAGAGGTCTAAAACCTTTCTCATCTCTTACTCCGACAAGTTCGCCTTTAACAGTTAGGATGACAGTCGAGAAGGAACCGTTTAAATAAGGGTTCAAAGATTCAAAGGCTTCAACCCAGCTTTTTCCCTGTTTCCGATTTTCATAGAGCCCTCTCCCCATCAACTCTGTATCTGTGACTTCACGCAGAGAACCGATAATGGTCTCTTTTAGTCCCTCAATAAGAAGTTCTCTTTCAAGTGTTCCATTATGAGCCATGCAAAAACCGTTCTCGCAGGATGAATCACCTATGTCAATAGGATGGGCGTATTCGAGAGTTGATTTAGCTGTTGTTGAATATCGCACATGACCAATTCCAACATTTGCACTAAGCTTAGCAATTTGTGCATACTCTGTCTCAACCGACCGTGAAACTATTCCCGCTCTTCTAAAAGGAGGATGATTAGGAACTGCAACTCCCCAAGATTCCTGACCTCTGTGTTGCAGGGCTTCTAAACCAGTTATTAACATGGGAACTACGTTATATCCTTCAAGAGAAAAAATCCCGATTACCCCGCAGTGTTCCCGCATGTTCTCGCCTTAAATATCTAAAAACATGCCATAGATAAAAAGATATTTTATCATAAATATGTCAATAAGTCGATTACGATCCTGCAAAGGAATTATTCGGGGGTTCAATTAAATTCTGTTTATCTAGTCTCCGGCTGGATATACGGAAACACATGTTGAATAATTCTTGCAATTGGGAGAGCTATTATTGCGCCTGTTATCATCTGTCCTATGTTCACTGGAATTTCCGCAATTGCGACCACTGGAATGCCAAAAAGCCAACCTATGAAGAACATTTGATAGATGAAATAGCCCATAACCATAACTAAACCTCCAACAATCACCGAGAAAATCTTCCAGCCGGTTTCCGGTTTAGCAATTAAACCCACAGTCGCAATGGAAAAAGCCGCTATGACGCCGAGAACTAACCAGAATTCCGCTGGAATAATGAGTGAATATGAGGGGAAAATCGAGAATTCTGTTTGGCCATAAAGTATTCCGACTCCGATTAGCAAAAGACCGATGATTACTCCTAAAAGAATTGTGAAAAATCTATAATATATCTTAGTGACAAATCTGGGGTTGGCATCCTTAAGTCTGCCGACGACGTATCCTTCGCATGCTTTAATAATCAACGTTGCAGGCGCGTAATACCAAACTCCTACGTATATGTCAGCCAGCATGGAGCCTACTCCTCCGGCGAAGGCTCCGACAACTGGACCGAAAAGAAGAGCCGCTAGGTAAACCATTGATTCGCCAAGGTTGAAGATTCCTTTTGTGGCTGGGATAAATATGGAAAATACTATTGTTACGACGCATACTAAAGCCGTAAAAATAGCTGTAACTATGATATTAAACGGAGAAATTTTTTGAATCATAGTTACATCTCTTCGTAAGCGCAGTTATACCTATAATGAGAAAGAAATAAAAATTTTGCTGTAACTATTATTATTTTATCATAACGATAACGTTTTAAATCCTTCTCAGCGATAATTAGCAAACGTTTAGGCGGAGTTAATTTCGGAGCTAATCAAAATGGATAAGCCAACTCATTACTTAAAATGCATTGATTGCGGAGCTGAATTTAGCTCGCAAGAAGTTATTTATAATTGCCGAGAATGCAGCGGTTTATTATCAGTCGAATATGATAAGTCAGAAATTTCCTCCTATCTTAACAAGGTTTGGAGAAAAAGGAATCTTTCAGTTTGGCGATATCTTGAACTATTACCAATAGCAGATGAGAAGAAAATAGTTAGCCTAGGAGAAGGCGGGACCAGCCTAAACAGATGTCTTAATCTTTCAGATGCAGTAGGGTTGAAGATGGTTTACGTCAAGAACGAAGGCGAAAATCCCACGGGTTCATTTAAAGACCGAGGCATGACAGTGGGCGTGACTAGGGCTTTAGAGCTAGGGATGAAAAGAGTTGCTTGCGCCTCAACAGGTAACACTTCGGCTTCTCTATCTGCCTATGCTGCTAAGGCTGGGCTTGAATGCGCCGTGTTGATTCCATCAGGCAAGGTTGCCTTTGGAAAACTGATTCAAGCGGTTATTCATGGGGCTGAAGTGATTCAGATACGTGGAAATTTCGATGAGGCTCTAAAAATCGTTCAGGAAATCTGCCTAACACATCCAGTTTACTTGCTTAATTCAGTAAATCCTTATCGGCTTGAAGGACAGAAGACCATAGCTTACGAGATAAACGACCAGTTGAATCGAGAAATTCCAGATAAAGTAATAGTGCCTGTTGGAAACGCTGGAAACATAAGTGCCATATGGAAGGGCTTCAAAGAACTTTACGAATTAGGTTTAATCAAAAGTCTCCCACAAATGATTGGTATACAAGCCGAAGGGGCAGCTCCAATAGCGAATTCGCTTAAAGAAGGACTAAGCGCGGTTAAGTTCGTAGAAAAACCTGAAACAGTAGCAACAGCCATAAGAATCGGTTCACCAGTCAACTGGAAGAAAGCTGTGAGAGCCATCAAAGAATCAGAAGGCTTGGTTGAAACAGTCTCTGATAGAGAAATTCTAGAAGCGCAAAGAATTTTAGCTCAACGTGAAGGCTTATTTGTCGAACCAGCCAGCGCTGCTTCAGTTGCAGGGCTAAAAAAACTTGCTAATAAGGGACTTATAGACCGAGATGAAAGCGTTGTGTGCATAATTACAGGTCACGGGTTAAAAGACCCAGAGGTTGTTCTAAAACAGTTCCCTAAACCAGTTGAAGTAGATGCCAACGTGGACACAGTTATCGGGATACTAACTTCAAGTGCAAAACCGGTTGTCCAGTCAGTAACGTGAATTCAGTTAACGATTTTATTTTTCTTAATAACCGTGATTATGTCATTCATTATAGCCGAGATAGTCTCTCTCCCAGCACCGTAACCAACAAGAGTTATTTCTTTAGCCAAATCGGTTTCTAAATGGATGGCGTTGAGAGTGCCGTGAACACATAATGGATGATTCGTTGGCACCAGTTTCGGCGTAACTTCAAGGTTTTTGTCGATTGAGCCGATCAGTTTTATGGCATAACCGGATTTTTTTGCTAGGCTTACGGCTTCCTGCGTGATGCCGCGAATCCCGATTCTTTCAACGTCTGTGATCTTGACGTCGCGGTTCATTATGGCGTTTGCCAATATCACAATCTTGCAAGCTGCATCTACGCCGTCAACGTCGTATGATGGGTCTTTCTCTGTTACGCCTATTTCTTGTGCTTCTTTCAGAGCTATCTCGAAACTGGTCTCTTCAAAATACATCTTTGACAAGATATAATTCGTTGTTCCGTTAAGTATTCCAGAAACACGCGAGACTCTATCACCTTGGAGGCATTCTCGCACCAATGAAAATATCGGTATTGCTCCAGCTACTGCGCCTTCATAGAGGAGATCACAACGATTTTTTCTAGCAAGAGTTACGAGTTCTTTGAAGGCTACAACTAAGGGGCCCTTATTCGGAGTAACAACATGAATTCCTTTTTTTAGCGCTTGTCTTATATGAGTTAAACCTGGTTCTCCATCCTTAATACTCGTCGGCGTAGCTTCCACCATCAAATCAGCAACGCCTTTTTCGATAAGTTCAACAGAGGAACCGCCGATATGATAATTATTCGAATATTTAGACAACCCTTCTGTTTGGGACATTCTCATTAGGTTTAAGCCCTCTTCATCGTAAAGGTAGCCTCTACTATCCGAGGCCCCTACGATTTTAAAATTTTTATCTATTTCTTTTATGCTGCCTATTTTGTCGTGAATAGTCTTCACAAGCTCTTTTCCCAGAAAGCCGAAGCCAATAATTATTAGGTTCATTTCTTTTCACGTCCTCTAAACAGAAGAGATTAAGAGAACATTTTCCTTCCTAGATATCTTCTTAAGATGTTCCACTACTTCATCGACAGAGTCTACTGGAATCTCAAGGTCTAATTTTACACAAGCCTCTTTGGAGCTGAGGGCTGAAACCTCGAAGTTAGTGACTCTTATGTCTTCCATGCTGGTTTCAACAATTTTTTTAAGATCCATTCTGCCGACTAAAATCACCGTTACTCTTGTCCTTTCAACGATCTCTTCAGACTTGATTATCACTATGTCTAAATTCTTAAAATCATCTATCGTTTTTCTAAAATTCTTGTCAGATGGAAAATCCACAACAAGACGAACGGGAACGTAGCCAGCCGCAGGCTTCTCCCGCTCATGCATAATAGAGATAATATTTCCCCCGTTTTTAGCCACTGGTTCTAAAGCCCTAATTAGTTGACCAGGTCTATCAGCCACAGCAAGAGTCAGATCAAATTTCAAAGCATTCACCATGAAAACTTTTCTTTGTTTTCTACTTAAAAGGATTAGTTATGGAACTCGGAAAGCCCCACCTCTGTCAGCAGATTGCACTAAATACCAATATCTTCGAAGGTAACTGCTGCCAATTTTGGGCGGTCTGGGTTTCCATTCAGCTAAGCGCTTATTTAATTCTTCTTTGTTAAGAATGACATTCAACTTTCTTTTTGGGATGTCCACTTCAATCAAGTCCCCATCTTTTAAGGCTGCTATTGGACCGCCTTCAGCTGCTTCAGGAGAGACATGTCCAATGCATGGTCCTCTTGTTGCTCCGGAGAATCTTCCATCCGTTACCATGACGACGGATTCGCTTAGCCCCATGCCTACTATTGCAGATGTTGGGGAAAGCATCTCTCTCATTCCAGGTCCGCCTTTTGGTCCTTCGTAACGGATCACTATGACGTCGCCTTTCTCGATTTTCTTGTCTAAAATCGCCTTCATCGATTCTTCTTCAGAGTCAAAAACCCTTGCGGGACCTTTATGAACAAGAATTTTCGGTGATATTGCGGTAACCTTGACCACAGCCCCATTTGGAGCCAAATTCCCGGTTAATATGGCTATGCCACCTTGCATGTGCACGGGGTTATTTAACGGTCGGATAACGTTGGCATCGTAGACCACAGCGTTTTTGATATTTTCTCCAACAGTTTTTCCGGTGACCGTTATCGCGTCTAGATGAAGTTTATCTTTTAGAATCTTCATAACCGCTGGAATGCCCCCTGCGATGTCAAGTTCCTGAAGCGCGTAAGGTCCGCTTGGACGCATGTCACATATGTGTGGAATCTTTCGTCCAAGTTCATCGAAGACTTCAAGTGGTAAGGCGACCCCTGCTTCTTCAGCTATGGCTTTAATGTGGAGAACCGCGTTAGTTGAACCGCCTAGCGCCATATCAACTGCTATTGCATTTTCGAAGGCCTTCCGAGTCAGAATATCAGAGGGCTTCAAGTCTTCCTTAACCATTTCAACTATTCTTTCTCCGCTTTTTTTGGCGATTCTCAGCTTCAGAGATGAGACGGCTAATGCTGTGGCGCATCCGGGAAGCGATAAACCAAGCGACTCGGCTACACAAGCCATTGTGTTAGCTGTGTACATGCCGTTGCATGAGCCGCATCCCGGGAAAGCTCGGTCCTCAATTTTTTTTAGGTCTTCTTCACTTATTTTGCCGGCGGATAGTTCTCCGACGGCTTCGAATATGGTTGTGACATCGACTGTTCTTCCTTTGTATATGCCTGAAAGCATAGGTCCACCTGTTACAACTATGGATGGAATGTTAAGGCGGGCGAGAGCCATCATCATCCCTGGTTCTATCTTGTCGCAATTAGTGATTAAGACCAAGCCGTCAAACATGTGTGCTTGAACCATAACCTCAACTGAGTCAGCTATGAGTTCTCGTGAAGGAAGAGAATAATGCATGCCCTCGTGACCCATTGCCAAACCGTCGCACACAGCAATAGTGTTAAACTCGAAGGGAACACCGCCTGCAGCCCTAACTCCGGCTTTGACAAACTCTGCGATTTTATTCAGATGCATGTGGCCTGGAACAGTTTCCGTGAAGCTATTCGCGACTCCTATGAAGGGCTTATCAAAATCTTCGTCGGTGACCCCGAGGCATTTCCAAATCGCTCTATGAGGAGCCCTTTCAACACCATACTTTACAGCATCGCTTCTCAAATATCAAACCCCAGAAAACCTCCTTAACGTTACTTTTAAGCGTTTTGCCTCTGAAGACACACCAAAAGACTTTTATATATCATGTGTATGTGTTGTTGTTTCGAGGTTTACTGAAAATGGGGTATCACTTTATTTGACCGTTTCGCCGACAAAATCCGCATTTTTGATACAACGTTAAGAGATGGCGAACAGACGCCCGGAGTCTCGCTGACCCCTGAAAAAAAACTTTTAGTAGCAAAACAATTAGATAAGCTGGGAGTAGACATCATCGAAGCCGGATTTGCATCTGCTTCAGAAGGCGAGATGGAAGCAATAAAGCTTATAGCTAAAGAAGGATTAAAAGCCGAGATATGTAGCTTTGCTAGGGGCGTCA
>JAWBOR010000046.1:0-11341 GCA_038826015.1 Bathyarchaeia archaeon | reverse complement strand
CACATTTAGGCGGGATATATTTTGTTCGAGAGCCTCTGCCCCCCGCTATGTGTTCAACTTGATACCGTGTCAGCCTTTCATTAAAGTCAGAAGAAACACGAAAAAGATCGACAACTTGGCTGGGTTCCATACCTGCACGTAATAGAAAGGAGGTCAACGTGAAACGTCCAACATGTGAGAGGTGTCCTCCTGATTTTGCCAAGTTGTAAAGGCGTCTTATGCATGGAGGAAAGGCATCATTGATCACTTCTTCAGGTAATTCTTCAAATGGAGTTTGCTTTTCGCGACCAGAATACGCTTGCTTCAGCTTATCAACGCGCTCGAGGATGCCATCTGGAAGCATGGAACGAACGTCTGAACTAAGCTTTAGCTCAATATAGCGGCGTATTTCCTCTTGGAGAAGACGAGCCACATCCTGCTTAGTTAGGTAAACCTCGCCTTTCAGCATAGTTTGATTAATAAGTTTCCATTCTTTCTCATAAAATGGCTCTATATTTCTTAAGAAGTCTGTGAAGTGAATAGCGAATGGGAACTTCCGTTGGTTGATCTTTTCATGGGACATTCTGATCTTCCAATTGAATGTTCTTGCTATCTCCATTACTTTTTCTTCTTCATCGTTTTGAAGCAGCTCGTAGGCTCGTTTTGCCTCTGCCAGAGCATAACGTTTCTTTATGTAATCATTAGATGAGGCCGCGGTTAGGACAATAGCCACTGGAAAAGATAAGATTTCGATATCGTCCTCATGTTGATGGTAGCTTACCTCTGGCGGGTTGTTTAAAAGAGCCTCTTCAATTCGTTTCTCAGCCCTACTCAGAATAGGTTGATAATTAGGATTTGTGAGATTTTCGATTTTCAAGTCTCTCTTTCTAACTTCTTCCGCCGCCTCTGGAACAAACGGATATTTAGCTAAGTCGCTTGTAATGAGTACCAAATACGCCTCCCTTTTTTAGGAATTCAAATTTTACCAACTATTCAACTTCTATTCGGGGTGCTAGGTAATATGTCAGTTTTCCATCGTATCTTTGTCGAAAGTCTAGGCGAATAGGCATGTCATTTGAGAATTCAAGTGTAACAACATCTGAAGTGGCGGATGCAGCTTTCACGATTTCGGAGAGATAGCTCAGACTGAAAGTTGCTTTCGAACGTTCCTTTACCTCGGCTGACAACAATGCGTCGCTTCCTTTTTTGAGTTCTATGTTGGCGCCCATGATATCTCCCTTCGCGTTCATTGTTAAGTTTTCCCCGTCAGCTTCTATGCGGACATGATCACTTACCAGGGCGACGTCTTCTAAGGCGTCACGCAATCCATCTGTTGTAAGCGTGATTTTCGCGTTAAAAGCGATTTTAGGCTCTGGGACCTCTTCTTCGCTTGCTTCCAAGGTTGGCATGCTAAAAACACGTGTATATTTTCCTTTAATTGCAACCATGAACTGCTCTGTTTTTTCGTCTAAGGCGAGTTCAAGGGCTTCGTCTTTTCCAGCTCTCTTAAGCAATTTCAGTAGTTCGCCAAGGTTCAAACAGACCTTAATGTCTCCGCTGGAAACATATTCGTCAAAACTGGTTTTTTGAATCTCGAAGTCTACCATGCCTACACGTGAAGGGTCCATAGACCTTAGCTTAATTTTATCTGGGTTAATGTGAAACGTTGCCTCATCGACAAGCGTCGAGACAGCTGTCAATGCATCCCTTAAAATTTTCGCATCAGACATTTTGATCTTAAACAAAGGATGTTCCTCCAACTATATTACATATACATTCTTTTTGTATGTTAATCCCATATATTACCTTTTGACGAAACAACAATTTAAGCAATGCCTTATTGAAACAACAGCTTTAATCTAGAGTTTATTCGATCAACCATAGTTTAGAACAATGCCAGTTTTTAAAGACTTGGCACTGAAACCATTGTATAACAATCATTGAAACTGTAAATAGCCTTCAAGAAGCGACTTCGGAAATCTGATTGTTGTAAAAACGCTATGAGTATTCTCTAAACGTATAGTTACATTTCGTGCATCTAAAAAACTGTGTTGACGATTCGTCGGCCCCTCTGGTTTGAACCTGCCAAACGTAAGCAATGTTGTTTGCGCATTTGGGAGATTCAATCGTAACAGTTGGAAGAGTCCGAAGCCTCTGCTCTTTCTTTCCGATGACGATTATTTGGTCTTCTGGTTTAAATTCCGCAACCATAGAAGCCGGAAGCAATGTTGCCACTGGTTTTTCATAATCGCATTTCGGGCATGCAAGATAGACTTCTTTCGAATCTTTTTTTCGCTTGGATACTAGCCTAGTTCCACAATTGGGACAGAATTCCATTGTAACCCCTCGTCAACGATTATAATCACTGCACTTTTGACAAAGAGTCTTTTAAACTTTCCTATTTCTAACATTTTGGATGCCATCCATAATATCTCAAGGAGGGCACCAAGAACATCATAACTGGAATTCAAAAGCATTTTCACATATCGAAGATTTTCTTTGTAACAGCAATCGAATAGTGAGGAAAAAATAGCGTTGGCAAAGCCCTCGTTAAGCTGAAATCGCTTAAATTTCGATAAGAAGCGAAGAAACTAAAAAGTGAGATTTTGGGTTTTTATTCCGGTTTTCTCGGTTTTTTCCCATCTTCTCGGTCTTCTGAAGATTATTTGCAAAAAGGCGTATGATGTTAAAAGGCATTGAAGACTCCAATATACATAGATGAAGGGAAGCCACAGTATGTTCTTGATTCTTATAGGCTTTGTGGCATAGACTAAGGCAATGCCTCCGATTAAGAGAGTTAATACAGTGAGTAGCATGGTGATTCTGGTTATTAGCAAAAATACATTGTCATAAAATGGAAATAATGAAATGTAAATTGATGCAAAGTAGCTAAGAAGAAAAGATGCCAACACATAGGGTCCTATTAGCGTGATCTCAGCGTCAAATGTTTTCTTCTCCATCTTCTTAAGGAAACGACCATATTTCACTGCAACCTCCATGTATCCTCTGAACCATCTTACGCGTTGTTTAATCAATTGAGAAAGTTTTGAAGGGGCTTCTTGCCAAGAAACAATCTCTGGAGCGAATCTTATGTTGTAGCCTTTCTCAGTAATTCTAGCAGACATTTCTAAATCTTCAGCCAAGGCATCTTCATCCCAAAGACCAACTTCCACAGCAACATCTTTTCGGATAAATTGGCAGCTGCCTGTCAATGGCACAAAAAGATTGAGAATGTCTTTTCCTTGCAAATAGTTTTTAAGCCAAACCGCCTCTTCGTATGAGACAAATTTGGTTAACATGTTTTGGTCAGCGTTTATGACGCATGTCGTGCCTTGCACAGCTGCAACCGAAGGATCTTCAAAATATTTGACTGCTTTCATTAAAACGTCGTGTTCAGGGACGTTATCAGAATCAAAAACGGCGACTATTTCACCTTTCGCGTGTTTAAACCCGAAATTTAAGGCCGAAGGTTTCCCCTTAGATGTTACTCGATGAAAATAGTTTACGATTTTTGGATATTGTTGAGCATAACTTTTGCATATTTCTGAGGTTCTATCCGTTGACCCATCCTCAACTAAGATTATTTCCTTTTTTTCAGGGGGATAATCTAACCTTACGAGGGCGTCTAATAATCTTCCTATAACTTTTTCTTCGTTTTTTACTGGAACTACAATTGAGATTGTTGGAAGACTTAAACGCTTTTCTGTCTTTTTTCTATTTTTAGAACTAGTCTTTCGCATGTGTTGTATACCAGTCGCAATGATTGGCATATTATAAGCCACCCAGAAGTAAAGAAGAGATAGAAAACAGACAACAACTATAGAAATCAAATCCATAGGTTAATCATCCTTGAAGTTGAATGCCTCATTTCGTATCTTCTTGCTAAGAATATGCGAGGCTTTTAAATCCCATATAACTTTTGTGAACTCATTTAATTGAAACATGATTCGACAATACATTATAATCATTTTTCATCAATGCTTTTCCATTTATAGTGTGATATCTTCAAAGTATTGGCTTATCAGAATAAAAGGCTTACGTATTTACAGAGCTCTAGTAAAGCATGATTTCAGCCTTTTGTGCGGGAATTTCTAAGGTAATTCTCCATAGGAACCTAAAACATTTAGTAGTAGTCTTTCATCATAAATTATGAATAAAATATGTCAAGAGCAGATGGTTCATGTTGGTCAATAGATTCATCGTTGGAACATTGGATACGAATTGTTACCTTGTAATCTGTGAAAAAACATTGGAAGCATTGATCATTGATCCCGGATTCGAAGAAAGTGAAACTGAAAGAATTTTTGCAAAAATCTTCGAAAAACATCTAAAGATAAAATACATAGTGAATACACACGGTCACATGGATCATGTAAGCGGCAATGCCAAACTAAAACAGGTAACAGGAGCTGATATTTTGATACATGAAAATGATGTTTTGATGCTTAGTGATCCTCAGAAAAATTTTTCTAAAATGTTAGGGCTTACTGTGACCTCTCCTTCTGCAGATCGTCTTCTTCAGGATGGCGATGCCATAGAAGTTGGGCAGTTAAAATTTGAAGTTATCCATACACCTGGGCACAGCAGCGGAAGCATCTCTTTGTATTGCAAGGCTGAAGGCGTCGTTTTTACAGGCGATACTTTATTCGCTGGTTCAATTGGTAGAACAGATTTGCTAGGTTCTTCTTTTAGAGACATTATGTCTTCTCTTAAGGGTAAATTGATGAAGCTTCCAGATAGTACAGTAGTATATCCTGGGCACGGTGAAAAAACAACCATAGGCAAAGAAAAGCAAACGAACCCTTATCTTTTAGTTTGACGGCACGATTCCGGGATTGAGAATGTTGTTCGGGTCGAAGAGTTTCTTAATCCCTTTTAAGAGAGTTATCGCCTTCTCGTTTAACACTAGGCTTATTTCTTCGGTTCTTACCTTTCCGATTCCATGTTCACCCGTTATGACCCCGCCCAGTTTGACCCCAGCTTTGTATATCTCTCTTCTAATCTCAGCAACATCGGGTGGCTCCTTTCCGTTTTCTTTCATTATGTGCACATGCAGGTTTCCATCTCCTGCGTGTCCATAGATAGGCAGTTGAATATTGTGTTTTCTAGCAATATCATCTACATGATTCATGAGTTCCCCAAGTTTACTCGGTGGCACTGTTACGTCCAGAATGTCCACCATTCTAGGTTTTAAGGTTGTGTAGAGGTTGCTTCTTACACGGAGGATTCTGTCTTGTTCTTCCTTTGTTTCGGCAAACATGACCTTTAAGGCGTTATTGTCTTCACATATTTTTGATATTTGCTCGCAAGCTGAAAAGAATTCTTCCTCATTGTTTTCAGCCAATGTTATTATGAGGTGCGCAAAGCCTATCTGAACAGGCCATTTTTCATTAGTATGCTCAGCTGTTTCAATTATCTCTTTGATCTGAACGTATTCTATAGTTAAGGGCATCACGCCTGACTGCAAGATTTTTGGAACAACCTTAATTGCCTCAGAACGGTCGTTAAAGGGCACTATTAAAGTAGCCATAAACCGATTCTTAGGATAAAGCTTAATGATTGCTTTGGTTATCACACAGAGGGTTCCCTCACTGCCGATGATGAGTTGCATAAGGTCATAACCCGTGTTATTTTTAAGTAATCTTCCACCTAAATTAAGTATTTCACCTGTTGGCAAAACAGCCTCAATTCCCTTAACGTAATTCCTCATAACACCGTATCTCACGGCTCTTACTCCCCCCGCATTTGTCGCGATTAAACCGCCAATCTGGGCACCTTCATCTCCAGGATGAGGGGGAAAGAAAAGATCCGCATCCTCTGCAGCTTTAATCAAATCTCCCAGGGTAGCTCCAGCTTCTGCGATTGCCATAAGATTTTCTCGATCCACCTCGATTTTTTTCATTCTTTCTAAAGAGAGAATTATGCCCGATTCGGTTGGCACGGCTCCCCCGACAAGTCCTGTTCTTCCGCCAACTGGGAAAACGGGGATCATCATATCGTTAGCTAG
This sequence comes from Bathyarchaeia archaeon, assembly GCA_038826015.1. GTDB lineage: Archaea > Thermoproteota > Bathyarchaeia > Bathyarchaeales > DTEX01 > JAWBOR01. The sequence goes on along the minus strand of JAWBOR010000046.1, from coordinate 5,355 downwards.
TTGTAGAATACGTGAGATTTCCTCAACCGATGAAGGCTTAGCAAGTATCAGATTTCTTCCTGGCGGAGGACGAACCGGGTCTGGTGTTTCATCTTTTAGATAGTTTTCCATAAGTTCACGTTCAGTAACAACCCAGTTTTCTCCTACGATTTCCTTCAATTCTTTTATAACGAGACCCATTTCTTTATTCATTAATTTCCTCCTCGTCGCCTTTTTCTTTTCTGATTTCCCGAATTAAGGCAGGTAAGATTTCGTATAAATCTCCGATTACACAGTAATCTGACACGCCACAAATAGGAGCTGATGGATCCTTATTTATTGCAATAATTAAATCTGAGTCTCTCATGCCGAAAAGGTGTTGTGGTGCCCCAGATATGCCGCAGGCGATGTAAACCCTTGGTTTCACTGTGTTTCCGCTGAACCCGATTTGATGATCTTTGCTTATCCATCCTGCGTCTACAAGAGGTCTACTTGAACCGACGACGCCACCTAATGCTTCAGCTAATTCATAGAGCAATTTAAAATCTTCAGGCTTTTTTAAACCTCTCCCGCCTGATATAACTATTTCGGCCTCAGCAACATTGGTTTCACCTTTTTTGATCTTCTCCATGATTTTCATGCCAGTGTCTTCCACTATTTCAACCTCTTTCTTTATCACTCTGCCTTTTCGAGTAGGATCCTTCTCATTCATCTTCATCACTTTGTATCTAACTGTTGCCATCTGAGGCTTAGTTTTCGTCTTTATCTGAGCCATGATGTTGCCGCTGAAAGCTGGTCTGATCTGAATCAAGTCTCCGTTTTCGTCTATTTTCAAGTCTACACAATCGGCAGTTAATCCTGTCCTCAAAGATGCAGCAACTCTTGGTGCCAAGGTTCTTCCAATATGGGTCGCTCCGATCAGAAGTATTTCAGGTCTCAGTTCACGTACAAGTTTCGTTATGTTTTGTTTGTATCTGATCACATCGAATTCTTGGAGAGACGGATGGTCATACGAGAAGACTTTGTCGGCACCGTAGTAGATGAGTTCTTTGACTTTTTCTTCCATGTTGTAACCTAATAAAACTGCGTCTAATTCCGCCTCCAATCCATCCGCGAGTTCCCTTCCTTTACCAAGTAGTTCATAAGATATCTTGTGGATTTCGCCGTCCTCTTGTTCAGCGAATATTAAGATGTCTCCATGTTTCTGCATAGAAAGTCACTTCAAAGCTTTAATTTCCCTCAAAACGCCTACAATCTTTTTAGCTACTGTTTCAGGCGGCCCCTCAATAATTTGGCACCTTCGCTTTTCTGTTGAAGGCGCATAAATCTTAACAACCGATGTCGGCGACCCTGTTGAACCAAAATAATTGATTTGATCTGTAGAGGCGAGGTCAGCAGCACTCCAAACGGTTACATCTGTTTTTCTAGCCTTCAGCTTATCTCTAAATGTTGGAAGACGGGGTGTGTTGGCATCTTTCGTTACCGTTATCAATGCTGGAAGAACAAGTTCAATGATATAATAGTTTTTTTCCATTCTTGATTTGACTGTTATTTTATTCTCCTTTACGTCTTTGATCTCATCTACATATGCCACGTGAGGTATGCTCAGAAACTCTGCTACTTCCGGCCCTACTTGAGCGGTGTCGCCGTCAACTGTCTTTTCACCACATATCACTAAATCAAAGGCGCCCAGTTTTTTAATGGCGCTCGCCAAGGTGTAAGATGTAGCCAATGTATCAGATCCGGCGAACCTTTGGTCGTTAAGCAGAACTGCTCTGTCTGCACCTCTTGCGACGGCATCTTTGAGCGAGTTTTCTGCTTGTCTGGGTCCCATACTGACAGCTGTGACGATGCCTCCCAAATTCTCCTTTAACTGCACAGCGGCTTCTAAAGCATTTAAATCGAATGGGTTAATCACAGCGGCGGCTGATCCTCTGTCCAGATGACCTTTCTCATAGTTAAATTTAACTTTTTCAATTTCCGGAACCTGTTTTATAAGAACTATTATATGCAAACTTTACCCATCTTCGCTATATTTTTGAAAATCTTTTATTATGAAGAGATTATTAAAAATAAAGGAACGACTCAAGTTATAAACTCTAAATGCGACGAAGCTAATAAGCTCTAGCCACATAAACAACTTTCTTTGCTAGCCGACCGCAAACTATGCAGGGGTTTTCAGGTTTCTCTTCTTCGCAAAATTTGTGACCTCTAATCTCGCCACCGGATTCATTTTTTATTATTTCTGCGCACTCTATTTCTTCGCACCAGCAGAGTCTCGCAATTTTTTTGTTTTTGATTGCTCTTTTTAACGAACTCATATCATCGACATCGGTGATAACATTTTTGAGAAATGAGAGGCTTTTAGATTCCAAATTCTTGAATATTTTTTCAAATAATTCTTTCAAGGCGGGAACCACGTCTTCGAAAGGAACCTTTGTTCTTTCCAAATTAACTCTTTCCGAAAACGTAACGCATCTTTCTTTCAGGTCTTTAGGTCCGACTTCTATTCTCACGGGTACGCCGAACAGTTCCCAGTGGAAAAATTTTTCACCCGGAGTCTTTTCTTGCTCGTCGAGATAGACTGAGATACCTGCGTTTTTTATTCTTTCATAAACCTCATTTGCATATTTCTTTACTTCATTTTCGAAGTTTCTGTAGGGTATCGGAACGATTACCGCTTGGATGGGGGCTATTTCAGGAGGCAGAACCATGCCACGATCGTCTCCGTGTTGAGCTATCACAGCGGCAAGAGTTCGGCTGATCCCAAAACCGTAGCAAGTTTGTGCAACGTTTTTTCTGTCTCCATTAATATCTTCATAGGTTATATCAAACGCTTTCGCAAAGTTCTCGCCCAAATTATGAACAGTACCGATCTGATTAACTCTTCCATCAGGGTTCCATGCATCAAAGGCAACGGAGTAAAGAGCCCCAGCAAACTTATCGAAATCTGGGCGTTTCAATATTAAATAACTGAGACCTAGACGTTTGTAGATTACGTCGTATATTTTAATAGCTTCTCTTATTTGGCTTTCTGCGTCTTTCTCATCTTTGTGAGATGTATGCGCTTCGTTCCATAAAAACTCCCGCATTCTCAATAACGGTCGCGTTGCTTTAGTTTCATACCTATAAACAAAAACGCTTTGGTAAATCTTCAAAGGCAAATCAGCATGAGACCTAATCCAATAAGCAAACATTGGATACATCGCTGTTTCAGAAGTCGGTCTTAAGAGTATCTTTTTCTCGAGTTTTCTTTTCCCAGCATGCGTCACCCAGAAGACCTCTGCGTGAAAGCCTTCAATGTGCTCAGCCTCTTTGGCAAAGTCGTCTTCAGAAATCACCACTGGAAAAAACATAGGATCGTGTCCTGTTTCTTCAAGTTTTTCTTCTAGAAAAGCGATTATTCTTTTGATAATCCTTGTTCCCCATGCCTTGTATACAGAGAAACCTTTCACAGGATACCGATTATCCAAGATCTCAGCGTTAAAAAGAATGTTATCAAACCATTCGCTAAAGTTCTCAAACTTCTTCATAAGTTAATCTCCCAATTCTTGTTGGCAATGTTTCCAGTATTAACCAAAGACTCATAAAAAGAGACTTAATAAATCTTTAGAAATCAAGATTCCTAGCATTCGGATAAGTTTTTAGGCAGCTAACCCCATGTATAATTAGGCTTTACACAGCCGCTGGGTGATATGATGACTTTGGACTACGAGAAAATGCTGAATGAAGTATATTCAAAGTTGCCAGTGAAAACCTTTAAACAAGAAAGGTTAGAGATCCCTAAACCCTCTTGCGCAGTGTCAGGCTCAAGGACTCTCCTGAATAATTTTGTAGAGATATGTGACGTTTTAAATAGGAATCCTACACATTGCTTAAGATTTCTTTCAAGGGAGATGGCGACTGCTGGATCCATTGATGGTTCACATGCAGTTTTTCAAGGAAAATTTGAATGCGAGTTTTTAGAACGGTTGATCAAACGTTACATCGACGAATTTGTTACATGTCCAGTTTGTAAAAGGCCAGACACTAAAATCGTAAAAGAAAAACGGCTTAACTTTCTCGTATGCGAGGCTTGCGGAGCAAGATCACCCGTTAGACCCGTTTAAAAATCATTTAATTAAAAGTGTTTGCTTTGGAAGTCTATGTTAACATACATCGGCGTGGTCAACATGTTCTGTTGGCTGTTTGCGACGCTGAACTTTTAGGTAAAACCTTGAGAGCATCTAACACAGTTTTCCATGTTAAGGAAGATTTCTATAAAGGCTTCAAAACCAATGTGGATGAGGCAATAGATCTAATAGAACAATCAACGATCGTTAACCTGGTTGGATGCAACATCGTTAAGAGAGCCATAGAAAGAGGCTATGTCCATCCTGAAGCAGTTATTGAAATTTGCAACGTACTACATGCGCAAATAATAAAAATGTAGCCGTCATTAAATAACTGAGGATGAAAAGATGGATCCCTCTGGAAAGAGAGTCATAGGCTCATTAATCCTACTCTTGGGTTTAACCTTTTTAGCTGTAGGACTAGCATCTGGACAGTTAAACTATATTCTCGATTTCTTGAAGAAGGTTTTTGAACCATCTATAGCTGGTGCCCCCTAGATTCACACTATCTGCTTGAGGAGATTTGGCAATGAACAAACTAAAGGTTTATAGGATCTTTGAAGGTTTAGATTATCATTAAGCGCCGGGGTGGCCGAGTGGTTTAGGCGGCGGGCTGCAGACTCGCTGTACATGGGTTCAAATCCCATCCCCGGCTCCACTACGGCGTGCTGGAACTTCAATTGTTGGAGTGAGAGCGTAACAGTGGGATGGCTCAGCCCTGAGATTAAGGGACGCATTCTAACGGTTATGATGGGTTTCGTAGCCCCTTTCTGATTTGTGTAACAATCCGGATTCCTTTTTGTGTAACAATCCAGAAACCACTCCTTAAAACCTAATATAGGCTTCCTCACACTTCAAAAGTAAGAAGAGGCTAGAAACCGCTAGAACTTAGATGAAAAGCAGAATTCTAGTCTCTTGGATGGTTCAATGCCGGCGATATGTAAGATTTCGACAAAATCTATATGTAGAGATCGCCATATTGATCAATAGTTACCTGTTTAAGGGAGATATTGTGTTAAGGTTCAGGCGCTCTCGAAACTATTTGGCTAGTTTAGGTCTTAGGGTTGGGATTCTCTTCAATGTGGTTGCTGTGCCAGCACGGAAAGGAGATATCGACTACATTTCGGAGGCTGAGGTCCAAGACCAAGTGAAAGCGGTTCAAGAGGCTATCATGAAACTTGGTTTAGCCTGCCACATGTTTCCTGTGAGCAATGATGTCAGGACTCTTGTGTCTTCATTGGAATTGCATAAGCCAGATGTCGTC
>JAWBOR010000045.1:0-11359 GCA_038826015.1 Bathyarchaeia archaeon | reverse complement strand
GCCTTTTTTCTCCCTCAAGTTTCTTGATACTCGTTACGTCCTGGGTTACTTCCATCGTTCCTAAATATTCCCCATCTCTGTCCCTTACCGGGAAATATCTGATGTGAATCAGATGGTCGTTTTTTCTTATCCAGAATTCAGCTACATCTTTTGTTCCTTTTTTGAACTCTTCCAATATTTTGTTTACTATATGAATACTCTTCTGAGGATGGCATAACTGCACTTTTCTTCCGATGACAGCTTTCGTCCTGACAAATATTCTTCTCTCGCCTGTGCTGAAGTATTTCACAGTGTCATCTTTATCTACAAATGTTATGTCAACTGGAAGCGTATTCAAAACAGCCTCTATTTCTTTCCTTGAAAGAGAACCGGTTTCGAATCGTAAAACATCTTCATGGACAAGGACTGGTTCACTTTTTTCTTTTAGAACTTCCTTGATCTGGGGTTTTGTAGTTAAACGTGTTGGTGTGAAGCTGCAGTATCCGATTTCATCAAACTCTTTCTGAATTTCAATTAATTCTTCATCCGTAAATACTTGCAAAGCCATAGGGAAAAGTATGTTGTTCTCCTTGTATAGATGGCTTGAGAGGACGCTGCTTAAGGAGCTGACTGTTTCAACAAGTTGTTTCTTAAAGTCTTGGAAACTCATGCTGTCATATCTCTCAACAAGGTTCTTTAGTTGACTCTTTTTTTCTCTTAATTGGTTATGCTCCATCCACATTATTGCCGGAGGCTCTGTGATTCCATGTTTCTCTAAAATAGGAAAAAGCACATTTTCTTCTCGCAAATAATGTTTTTCCGCATCCAAAAGATCCTCGGACACGTGTCTTAGCTGAGTTATCTCGTTACCAATGTCACTTATGCTGCTTGATTGTTGAATCTTATCTGTTATGATGTTAAGTTTCTCAAGAATTTCTAGGAGAATACTATGCTCGTCTGAAAGAATGCTTATCGGATTTCCCGGTGGGACTTCCATCTTCTGTTTTTCTAATTGCTCTTTGAAAACTGCCAGATGAACATCGCACAATCTTTGGATTTCTTCTCTGGGCATACCTTCCTTTATGAGTTCTTCTTCAACCTTTGCAATTTCTGAAGGATTTAAACCCTCTAATACTCCTTTAAATCTTTCCTTAACTTTGTTTGGAGGAACCCCTGCATGCAACTGTCTGATTAAATCTTTCAGTATCTGCTTTCTATCTTCTGTCAACTTTTTCCACTCCTAAACAAAATACATAAGCAAGAGATATTAGGCTTTATACTTTTGTTAGGTATCAAAGAGGCTATTTATAAAACTGATGAGGCGAAACATGATTGAAAAAAGGCTTAAGCGAGGCGTGTTATCTGTTCTTTTCAACATTATCTAATCCCACCCGATTGGCTATTTTGGAATTACTGAAAAACAATCCTATGAACGTCACTCAGATCTCTAAAGCTCTCAATCAAGATCAAAGTATGATTTCGCATAACTTGAAACCCTTAATCCGGTGCTGTTTCATATTTGTAGAGAAAAGACGGAAAAAACGCATATATTCCTTGAACAGCGAAACCATGGATTCCCTCTTTAAGTTAGTGGAGGGTCATAAAGACAAATACTGTAGAAATCAAAAATGTCGAAGCCCTGAAGTTTAAAGGTCCACGAAACTATCTGGTCAACAGAAGAAACCTGTTTTTTCGAACTCTTCTAGAAGATACTCATCTGCATGTGAGTCGTGTTTCGGTTTTTTCCTCTGTGATATAAAAACGGATCCGCCATCATATATGTGATTAAGAATTTTTGAGAAATCTACTTTGTTAACTTCTTCCACATAAACGCTTTGTTCTTCGTCTTCATTCAGAAAATAAACAATGAATCTTCTTTCTTCTTGCTCTGTCGCCTTTTCAATTTGATTCTTGTCCATTTTCACGCTCTCCTAATTGAAAAATTCTTCATATAACATAGTTATATAAGTGGCTTATAACTTTTTTGGGAAAAATCAGCTGTAAGCAAATAAGAAGTTTAAAGATAAATTGAATAAGGCTTAACACAATATTATAAACGGTGAGGAAAAACGAAAAAGATTCTTTTCGTCTGTGTTCAAAATGCGAATAGAAGCCAGATGGCTGAGGGATTCTTTAACACTTTGGCAGGCAGAAGAGCAATTGCTAAAAGCGCTGGGAATATGCCTGCTGACAGGGTTAATCCCATTGCTGTTCAAGTTATGAAGGAAGCGGGAATCGATATCTCGCATCATAAGCCTAAGATGATTACTGCTGAGATGGTTAAAGAAGCCGATAGGGTTATTCTGATGGGATGTGGTGAAAATACCTGTCCAATCGTTCCTAAAGAAGTAGAAGACTGGCAGATACAGGATCCTGTTGGGAAGGGGATAGAAAAATTCCGAGAAATCCGTGACCTCATTAAAGGAAAAGCTGAAGGACTCCTAGTCGGGCTAGGTTTATAGAATAATTTTAAAGAATCGAAGTGAAATTGAAGAATGGAGAAATATCGGATTGGGAGCAAATGATTTGGGTATTAAAGAGAAAGTGTTAGAGATTATTCGTCTTTTAGAGTTGGCGCATCCAGATGCTAAGATAGCCCTGAGATTTAGCAATCCGTTAGAACTGCTTGTTGCAACGATGCTTTCGGCTCAGTGCACTGACGAAAGAGTCAACGAAGTAACCAAGGAACTATTCAAAAAATATCGCACAGCAAAAGATTACGCTGAAGCTGACTTAGAAACGCTTGAACAAGATATTAAATCAACAGGCTTCTACCACAACAAAGCTAAAAATATTAAGAAAGCTGCCCGCATGCTTGTCGATGAATTTCAATCAATGGTTCCACGGACAATGGAGGAGCTTATAAGGCTCCCAGGCGTCGCTCGGAAAACGGCTAACATTGTGCTTTCGAATGCTTATGGAATAATCGAAGGAATCGCCGTTGATACTCATGTTAAAAGAGTGGCGAAAAGGCTAGGTCTCACTATGAACGTAGACGCGGACAAGATAGAAAAAGACCTCATGGAGATTGTGCCCAAAGAGAAATGGCCTAGGTTCACGGATTTGCTGATTTTTCATGGAAGACGCATCTGCATCGCGAAGAAACCGAAATGTAAGCAATGTGTATTGAACAAGATGTGTCCTTCGGCCTTCACTTTCAACCCTTAAACCTTAGTTAAACATGCTGAGCTTTCTGAAATGGATAACTTTTATAGACAGTTTATTTAATCCCTCATTAAAAAAGAGGTGTATGTTTAAATGGTTAGAGAGATGACTGAAACAAATCTCCGCAGTGCCTTTGGAGGTGAAAGCCAAGCTCATATGAGATATAGTATTTACGCTGAAAAAGCTGAAAAGGATGGCTTCCCGAATGTTGCTCGGCTTTTCGCTGCGATAGCCTTCGCTGAAAAAGTTCACGCCACTAACCATTATGTGAACATTATGAGCAAAGGAGGAGCGCTCGTAGTTTCTGCTGCGGTTTTTGGGGCTAAAAGTGTCTCTGAAAGTCTACAAGCAGGCATTGACGGAGAAACTTTCGAGATTAATGAGATGTATCCCGCCTACAAAGCCGTAGCCCAATTTCAAGGGGAGAGGGGCGCCGAAAACAGTTTCACATGGGCTTTGGAAGCTGAGAAGATTCACATGAGTTTGTTTCAAAAGGCAAAACAAGCCGTTGACAAAGGCAGAGATGTAGATTTAGGACCAATTCAAATATGCGCTGTGTGCGGCTACACGGTTGAAGGTGATGTTCCTGAAAGATGCCCCATATGCAAAGCCAAAAAAGAGAGCTTCCGAACCTTTAAGTAACAATTTTTTAAATACTACAAATTATCAAATATTATAGGGGATCTGCCGATGTCAATTGTTTCAGAAGTCGATGTGAATAATTGGGAGCGTGAGGTTTTAAAATCAGATGTTTTGACGATTGTCGATTTCTGGCATACCAACTGCCCATGGTGTCTAAGGCTTAATCCAATATTTGACGAAGTCGCAGAAGAACACAAAGACAAAGCAAAATTTGTCAAAATGAATGTTTTGAAGACCCCTGAAAACCGTGAATTAGCCATTAGCCTTGGAATTATGAGCACGCCAACTTTAGTATTCTTCTGTAATGGACGACCCGTAGGAGCAACTGTAGGCTTCGTAACCAAAGAACAACTGAAACACATAATTGACGACATTCTCGCCAGACATAAAGAATGCATTAAGCAAAGCACCGAACTAAAACTTGACAATTGACAATCACTGTCAAGGTGCAAAATTAGATAAGGCCGAAGTAAACTCAGAGGTTCATTTCGCATCAACTTATCTTTCAAGTATCTCTAACTAATCTGAAGATTTGGGTTTTGCGGCTTTGCCCCAGTTCGTTCTGTTCCAGATGCGTTCGTGGATGTAATATGCCAAGCTTGTGTATATGTTGCTGGCAACCATGAAACCCAAAGCAATTTCGATTCTCCCTGTGAACAAATAGACGAATACGAAATCCAATAAAATAATCAATATTCTATATGTGAATGCTTTTAGTAATGATCTACTTCTAAGTTCTTCAGTTTTATGGCTAACAGCATTCATTGCAATCACCAGTTTTTACGGTTTGATCTGCTTGACAGGGACAAAACGGAAATAAGAAATAAAAGACTGTTCTAAAATATAAAAATTGACAAGATGGCGATAATAGAGATGAATGCTATGAGGAAGGCGCTGATAATGGTTGATGAGGGAGTTAACGAATTCGAGTTTATCTACCCTTATTATCGTTTCCAAGAAGAAGGATATCAAGTGGACATCGTAGCTTCCAAAGCCAAAGAAACATACATTGCAAGCCATGGTGTCCAAGTGAAGTCCGATGTCTCACCTAAAGAAGTAAATATTGACGATTATGATGCATTAGTAATTCCCGGCGGTAGAGCTCCCGGTAGGATGCGAGTAGATGAAGGATTAGTCAAAATAGTAAAAGAAGCCTATGAGAAAGGAAAGGTTATAGCGGCAATCTGTCACGGACCACAAATGCTTATTGAAGCTGACATTCTAAGAGGCAAGAAGGCAACATGCTACAAAGCAGTGAAAACAGATTTGAAAAATGCAGGCGCCATTTACGTAGATGCTCCAGTTGTAGTTGACGGAAAGCTCGTAACTTCACGAGTGCCAGCTGACCTACCCAAATTCTGTCAAGAAACAATAAAACTCCTCAAAAAGAGCGAGTCGTAATCTAAGAATCGGATAAAAGTTATAACTAGTTCTTTTCTTAACAGTGCCGCATGGAAGAATACGATGTAGTAGTTGTTGGTGGAGGAATAGCTGGTTCAGTAGCATCTAGATTCGCCGCGAAAAGCGGTTTCAAAACTTTACTAATAGAAAAATACAAGACCCCCAGAAACAAGGCTTGTTCAGGCGTACAATGGACATATTTTGAAAGACTCATCGGCGAAAAGATACCGCGAGAAAAACTTTGCGAAAACGAACTTTCCAAAGTGGAACTAATAACCCCTACTGATAGGGTTCTGAAAGGCGGGATGAAACTATTGAACTTTTGGCGGTCAACTTTCGACAGTTGGCTAAATACGCTTGCAGTTAAAGCCGGCGCAGAATTTCAAGATGAAACTTCGTTGACAGATTTCCATAAAGACGAAAAAGGGTTCATAATAAAAATATCAGCTAAAAACCAGAGAAGGGAAGTTAAAACCCAATATCTCGTGGGTGCTGACGGTTTATCATCAAGTGTAAGAAGAAAACTTCGACCAGAAGACTTTGACAAAAAATCTTCAGGAGCAACCTTAAACTATTATTTTGTAGGCGACACAGACCTAGACCCAAATACGCTTTATTTGTTTTACAAAAAAGAGTTTTCGCCACTCATGTTTTCTTGGGTCTATAAAAAAGATGAGAAATGGGTCATAGGCACAGGTGCGGACAAGAATTTATTGGAATACGCCGAGAGATTCTTTGATTATGTAAAGAAAAAACATAGTCTACATGGAGAAATAGTGAAAAAAGAAGGTTTCAGCTCAACTTTCAGAGATGGGGTCTTCCTTGGCGAAGGAAACCTTTTGATGGTTGGGGACGCTGCTGGCTTAATTGATTTCTATCGTGGAATGGGTATGGACAACGCAGCGCTCAGTGGACGTTTAGCCGCAAAGGCAATCATGAAAGCTAAAGAGAAGAACTGCCCAGCAATTAAACCATATCAATGTTTAATGAAGCGAGCTGTAAGTAGATTGGAGACAAATGCCAAGAGACAAGCCAAAAGGTATTCTTCAAATGAGATGTTTGAGAAAAGTTTCTCGTCTCTAAGCCTAATGAAATTCGGTCTCCTTGCGATTATAGGAAACCAGATAAATAAGGTTCTCCCAGCAGAAAAACTGATTCTTTTACCCATATAGTTCAAAGATAGGAAATAAAAAAATTGGTTTAAATTTTAAACTTCGGGTTTTCCGCAAAGTTTTTTATACATAATATGGAGATATATTTTCAGCTATGTTTTCGCTTGAAGAAGTAGCGGTAACTGTTTTGCTCTTCGCGTGGGTTATATTCGTAGCTGCAGTGTTAACTAAGAAATTTTACGGATACATGAAGAAACGTGGTGTAGAATATAACGTGGCCGTATACTATAATAGGAAAGCCATACATATATTGGCTGGTGGACTTTGTGCATTGGTTGTCCCCTTCGTCTTTAAAACCTTTCTCTTTCCATTTGCCATGAGCATTTTTTTAGCTATTATCATTTATGCACCGCGTAAATTTGGTAAACTTATGTACTGGTTCCAAACAGGAGACAACAAGTATGAAGTATCATTCTGCATCATGTGGGGCGCCATAATCGCCCTTGGATGGATATTTTCAGGCGGCAACTTCTGGTTTGGAACAATACCTGTGATTTTTATGTCTGTTGGAGACGCGGTTACGGGAATTGTGAGAAACTTTCTATATGGGAAGAGGACAAAATCATGGTGGGGAAACATAGCTATGGCTTCGTTTTCCGTAGGCGTAGGCTTATCTTTTGGGGTAGCTGGAATCGTGGCTGCAGCCTCAGCATCGTTTGTGGAACATTTTGAATTTCACCCCATCGACGATAACATCACAGTGCCTTTAGTATCCTTTTTAGTACTGATATTAGCTAAAGTTCTCGCGCCAGGTTTATTAACACTTTAACTTTTGTTAAATAAAAAGAAAAAATGGTAATTTGAATTTTCTACACTTTGCCTAAAAATAGTGAGGCAATTACTGCAATTGCAACGATGACGAATGTTTCCAGTAGCGTCACTTTCCAATGTACTCTTGTCCTCTTTGAGCGGTAACGGACAAGAAAGACGCCTAAAATAGCTCCAACTATACCAAGAGACAAAACAATGTCAAGAGGCTCCGGCAATGTTAAATAAACCATTATAGGTATGCTGCCTGTTAGAAAGGTTGTCATGCCGCAGATTACAGCTGCATAAAGGTTTGACCTGTTTATTTCTTTATGCAAAAGAGCAAACAGCTGTTTAACCAGTAAAAGCGACTTATCTCGTTCTTTTTTGTGAGGAATATCATTTAAACTGTAGTTAATCAAAGTTTGGAGAGTTATCATGTCTGCCAAGTCTTCGGTTCTTCCGCCGAGGAAAAAGCTGGAGAAATTCGTTATGGCTACTGCTGCCAACGTTAGGAAGGCTGCAAAAACCGCTGTGCCTAGGGTCAAGCCTGCTATGAGAGCTGATAGAATCACTACAAGCCCTGTTCAGTTAACTGAATCACATCGTCGTGGCTAAGAATTAACCTTTCGGAAGCCATCTTGTTCAATGCCTTATCAAGGTCGTTTGGTTCAATACATACATAGTTGGCACACATTTTATCGATACGGCGTTTAAGAAGAGACTTGTTCAGTCCGGCTTCTTTGCTTAGGCTTAACAGAACAATTACCCTTATGATGTCAGGCAGTTCCTGTATTTCAAAAGACAAACCGGTTATTCACCGTTCGCATATTAAATTGGAAAAGTTGACTAATAAACTTTCTTGAGATGAATGTGTCTAAAGATATTTTTCGTAGAAGCTTAAATGAGGGTTCTTGAGCTTTGAGACGAATAGTTTTCCTTCGCCTTTGTCAGCGATATCTCCGATGAAACGGTAGAATGGGCCCTCAATTTTTTCTCCATCAACATCTGCATTGGGTCTAAGACTGTCTATTGTGAAAGTTGGAAGAACAGATGGAACGTAACCGCAGATAATTATTTTTCCGTTAAGCATATCCGCCCCCATTCGACCCTCGCAGTCTCCCCGAACAAAAACGGTTCCATCCACCATGTGAACACCTGTAAACTGTCCAATGTTTCCAAAGATTTTTAGAGTTCCGCCTCTCATGAAGGCTCCAACCTCGTTTCCTGCGTCTCCGTGTATTATGATTGTTCCTTTCTTCATGCCGCTAGAGCTTCCACGATACGGTGCACCTACATAATCGCCCGCGGAGCCGTGAACCTCAATTTTTCCACCCTCCATCGCGCCTCCAACCCAAGAGTCAACGTTGCCGTTTACTGAAATCTCGCCTCCCTTCATCCTTTCGCCTAAGTGCATGCCGACATTGCCTTCTATTAATATTTTCCCGTTAGTCATGCCGGCACCAATCATGCGCACCTTGCTGAGGTCGCCTTGAATCTGGATGACGATTTCTTCATCTGAGTCTTCAGCTTTATCTTGAATTTTGAAAAGGTCTTTTAGAAGTCTGTTCTTGTTTCCTTCCCACACCTTCAACATGGATATTTCTTTCATTGATCTCTCTGCGAAAACATCTGGAGATATGCAGCCCGCGTAAATAGGCACTTTGAAAGAATATTTAGGGTTCAAGATAAACGTGATTTTTCATACCTCCGTTTTTATCGGAATTGACGCTGAAGCCTTCAAGTATCTTTCAGGAATGAAATAGTTATCAAACTCCACGGTCCAGTAGTCTCTGAACCCTTTTTTCAAATCCTGCAGAATTTCGGGGCAGGAGGAATATTCTATGCATGTGGGAACATCTAAATCGGTCCAAACAGTTTTTCCGTCAACAGATATTACGATGTTGTCATTCTTGGCTACAATTTTTCCGCTCTTGACAGTGTACGCTGTTTTCTCGAAGGCTCTGCGGACAGCTGCATAAGACCTAGAGGCATCAACCTTCTTCGGGTCCAAGTCATATATGGCTACGTCAGCATCAGCCCCTATGCCTAAATGCCCTTTGTTTTTTAAGCCTAAAGCCTTCGCTTGTCCGGCACGAGTAACTATGGCGATATCGTAGAGGCTGAATTCTCTGTCAATGCTTGGAAGCAAAGATTTTTCTCTAGCCTTCCTATTGATTTTTTTAAGCATTTCTATTCTGGCTTTTCGGCTCACAAGCCACGATATTATCTTTGGGTACGTGATGAAGGGCGCACCGTTCGGGTGGTCTGTTGTCAAATAAATCTTCCACGGGTCCTTTATGAGAAGGGCTAATTCAAGTGCAATAGACCACATAGTTGCGTGAACATAGTTTTTACGTCTGTATCTAAAAGGCACTATTCCGCCGCCTGTCTCGGTTTCGACATCATGATTTATCCATTTGTTACCGCTAAGTTCATAAAGCGTATACTGCCATGGGCCATCAGCTGTCATAGTGGTTGTATCTGTAAAGACAACCTGTCCCATGTCAAGCGTCACATGGGAATTATGGTTCACATATTTAGATATTTCTTCTGCGCCAGACTTCATCGATCGCCAATCATCACCTTTGAAGGCACTGAACTGGCAATGAGTAATATGAATCACTGGGTTATCATTCATCGCCAAATCTTTTACGCATTCCATCGTCGCTATAGTTGTAAGATAGTTGCCAGGCTGCCCCAAACGGTTCGTATGCACATGAATTGTGTGAGGTAAATGAAGAATCTTGTTTACTTTACATAAGCCGCGAACGATATCTCTTGGAGTAATATCGAAGTTTGGAACAGGGTCGTTGAGGTCCTTAACGTTTCTGCCGAACCCCCATGCTTCAACCCCGCCTGGATTGACGATTTTGATGGCGTAACCCTTTGTTACCTTGATTATCCACCCGACGTGAGCGGCGCATTCTTTGATTAAGCCGTCTCGTAGATATTCAAGGACAAACCACCAGTCACCTAAAAGGGGAAAGGTGGCTTTATCAACAATTGGCGTGTCGTCAAGTTCTTCGTGTGTGTGCCTAGCTTCCAACGGAGGCATCGAAGGATTACAAATCATTGTGTAGCCCATCCGTGCATAACGGTATCCTGTTGTGAAGGTTGACGGAACAGAATATCCAACGCCAGACCTAGTTGTTGCTGTTTTAACCTCTACATCATTCAAATGGTCCTCAGGTCTCAAAAGACGGCCAGCGTTGACCTCTGCGCCAGCTATGTGAGTATGAATGTCAATCCCGCCGGGCATTACAACCATGCCTGATGCATTGATTACTTTCGTTTTTTTCTCGTTTAACTTTTCAACGATCCTGCCGTTTTCAATGCAGATATCCATCTTTTCTCCGTTAACGCCGTTTTGCGGGTCATAAACATAGCCGTTTTTTACCAACAAGCTCATGCGGCATTTTTCTCCTAGGCAGATTGTGAAATCTTTAGTTTTCTCAAGTTACCTTTCTAATAAGAGTTAGTAATCGTAGATTTAACTTCAAAGAGTTATTTAACTGTTATTCAGCGTAGGAAGTTGCGAAAATAAAATAATTCTTTGAAAATCTTTCTCTTTTAGCGTGCGTGGAGGGCTACTCTTTCCATCTCGTTTCGTTTTGATATAGCATAGCTCTTCAAGTCTTTTTCCGCCGCTAAAATTATCTCTTCTGCAAGAATCTCCTCAAAGGGACGAGGATTACTGAAGGATGCCTTTCTAGCTCCTTCTGCAATCAATCTTAAAGCCAAGTCGATTCTCCGCTGAGGAGATATGTCTACAGATTGGTGATAAGCTACGCCTCCATAACTAATTCTCGTAGTGTCCTCGCATGGAGCAGAGTTTTCTAAGGCCCGCACGAGAACCTCTATAGGATTTCGTTCAGTACGCAAGTAAATAATCTCGAAAGCGTTCTTCACAAAGTTGATTGCTCTCGCCTTTTTGCCAGCGTTCTTTCCAGGCCGCATAAGATTGTTGATGAGTCTTTCAACAATGTTTACTCTAGACTTGTAAAATCTTTTATGTTCATGCCTTCCCATGCTGTGAGGAATGATAACGGGCTTAAGTGTAACATACTGTTTGAGCCCTTGATCTTTTACTTCGATTCCTTCGAAGCTCCATTTTCCGAACAGCAGATATTTGTCAGATTCACTCATTAAGCTCCACCTGAAACGAAACCATTTTTGAATACACTTCTTATTAAGGATTATGAAAAAAGGATAACATTTTTATTTTCGGATTTTTCGCATTTTTTAGTATT
>JAWBOR010000044.1:0-11877 GCA_038826015.1 Bathyarchaeia archaeon | reverse complement strand
GGTTGAGTTATTGCTAAGGAGCTGGAGTCTTGATATGGAACTGAGATTGTTATACTAATGTTCAGAAATCTCATAAAGATTAATAGAAGAATAAAAAGCGTAAATGACGCGAGCGGCGGTTTGAACAAATCATAGGGATCGTGGGAATTCGTACGTCTCGCTGTTAGAAACCACATTACACCGCCGGGCACCATCAAGCCATAGACAAGCCCCAAATATAGTATTCCCACACCTAAGATAGTTATTAGGTAGAAAAACCAGAAGCCGGGGTTAGCTAAAGCAATAAGGAAGCCGGCAAAACCTATTAGTATGGCGTCTCCACCATGTAAAGGCATACGCTCAGATTTTTTCTCTGGAAATCTCAGAAGCAATTGAGAGGCTAATTGCCCTTTCTCTGTTAGACGGTATTTTCCGTCGGTATTCTTTTCGATTAGGTCGCCCAGTATTTTGAGGTGATAGTTGAATTTTCCCGTGTTCTCTATTTCCAGGATGTTCATCAAATCTATGTAGGCTACCTCTTGCTTCTGAAGCAGGGTTAACATTATCTTGCGTCTAATTGGATGTTTGATGATTTTGTGGAGAGATTCTAGATCCACGCTCAGAAGTTTAAACTCTCCTTTTTCAACGCTCAGAATATGTAAAAAACCAGATTTAAGCCTATTTGACTAAAAAGTTTATCAAAGGTTTATCATACATCGTAGCAGGCGCGAATAAATTTTTACACATGTTGTTCTAAACTCTAGAATTAAATTCATGTTAGGCTTCTGTTATATATGAGATGAAAGCGGTGTTAGATAGAAAATTTGTTTTAACTTCATTTGCATTGTTCCTTATTTCAACATGCTTTACATTGTACACTTTCAAGGCTCACATAGTAGCTGCAAACATCTACGAAGACCCCGAAGGCAACGCTGTCTCATGGCGAACAGGACCCAGCGGCACCCTCTTTCCGTGGCCGACTGAGCCTGGGATGCTACAAGTTCTTTCTGAAATCAGCGGAATCGACTCATTCATATATAGATATTTAATCAAAACTTGGATTCTAGCCGTGTTATCCATCCTGATGTGGGTCGGTACAGCCTTATTCATATTCAGAATTGTGAGAACCCAAATGAAGTTGAAAAACACGTTTAGACACATGGTTGAAACCATAATCGCGGTTTTCTTTCTTCTCCTTCAAACTATGCCTGCGGTTGGCCCTTGGATCAGCCTCATGTTTGTTCCGTTGGGGTATTACTTACTCCTGTATTTTATGTGGCATCCAGAATATTTGGGACATAATATATCCATTCTTTTCTCCCAGCAAACTCTTCTCGGTCAAATAGTCACCGTCGCAGGATTAGCAATCTTCCTTGAGGCATGCATCCAATTTCTTGGAAAGCACGGAAAGATCATTACAACAGGGCTCTACGCTGTGGTTAGGCACCCACAATATTTCGGAATACTTATCGTGACCTTTGGGCTTTCAATATCATGTGTGCAGTTACAGCACAGCTCGGCAGGAGGAATATCTTTGGACACTTTTAGATTGAACACGTTTTTTATATGGTTTGTTGAGGTTCTCGGATACATTCTACTTGCATACTACGAAGAATATAGCCTCTCAAAGGAATACGGAGAAGAGTATCAAGAATACAAGCAAAAAGTTCCATTGCTCTTTCCAGTTCCCTCTCCAGCTAGAATTCCTCAACCCTTCTTCTCACTGATTACTGCCCTCATTATTGCATTGCTTTTCTTTATGCTTATATAGGATTTTCTCGCCAAGATCGTTTCTTAATTATAGTATGCGTCTTTAAAAGACCGAGCCTTTTCATGTTATATCTTCTACCAGTAATTTTTCAAGGTTCCCTCGTTGATAAACAATTAAAACGATGAAAAGAACAATTAGCACTGATGAAACAATCATGGAAGCCTTATCCGTGCCTCCGAGAATTACAACAATTGGACTGAGCGTAGGTGACTGGAAAGGCCAGAAAATCGGATTTAAAGGATGATTAACAATGTCTAACAAAACATGAGACAAGTTCCCTAAAAAACATGAAAAAATGAGAACAAAGGAAGGTTTAAACTTATTTTTTACTTTTTCCTTCCTGATTTTGAAAAACCCGTTAATTAACAATGGATATATTAAAACCGTAAATGCCATGGAAAACATTGTTCCCACGGTAGCTGCACCCAGTAAACTATGAAGTACTAGCCTATTTCCTGGAATTCGTGTTCCAAATAATAATATTATAATTGGGATTTCTAGATCTGGAAACATGGAACCGACTATTAAGCCTGGAAGACTAAGCTTTTTTTCAAATTTATAAATCATATAAGCAACAGGATAATGAAGCGGAGTTAGAGGCAACCCACATCACAGATATCCACTTTTATTAAGTTTAACAACAAATATTTTTAGTCACTGCCTTATTAACTGCATCATATGCCTTTAACACCGTTTCATCTTGGTCCTGGGTTGCTGTGGGGGTTATTGCTTCAAGTTTTATAGATTTCCCAACGTAATACTTGATGTGGAACCGATTTTTGTTTTATCTTTGAATCTAGATTATCCTCTTCATGGTTTCTTTCATTCTTTTATTGGAGGAACTATCATTGCCTTTATTTTAGCTATCGTTATGAGTAAAATCAGAGAGCATCTTTCACAGTTTTGTCACTTTTCAAGATTGACCAAAAGTATTCGTTTAAGACTATTTTTCTCGCTTCCTTACTGGGCATCTATATTCATATTCTACTGGATTCAAGCATGCATTGGGATATTAAACCCTTCTATCCGCTTGAAGTTAACCCCTTCTTAAGCAGAAGCATACTCGCAGATTTGGAGATTTACATGTTTTGCATATGGAGTTTCATCGGTGCAGGAATCATCTATGCGTTAAGAGTTTTTCTGTCATGGAAAAAATTCACCCGTGAGAAAAATGCTTGCATGGCTTGAAATTTACAAGTTGAGAAAACCTGGAATAACGGAGAGTTTACATGAAGTTATAAGGCGAATACAACAAAATAACTTAAAGAAAAATAATTAATTAGTAATTTTAATTCGCCACATCTATGCCTTTTAAGGTGTAGAATTAATGGTTAAGCATGAAACCAGATTAACCTCGAGAACCTTCATATTCCTAATGGCTGGTTTGCTATTTTTTATTCTTTATCTTTACTTCTTTGTCAACATATCCGAGATGATAGCAGCAATTTATGCCGCAAACCTATTCTATTATGCCATAGCTGGTATTGCAACAGTTCTAAGCGTAACCTTGCATTCGTTGACTTGGCAGTTCTTTCTGGGGATGCTACATATTAAAGTAGCCTTTAGAAAAATCATTGCTTTTGTTTGGGCTGGAATCTTTGTTGACCTCATAGTTCCTGCCGAAGCTGTTAGTGGCGATATTACAAAGATTTACTTAATGACTAAGAATATGAACGAAGAATCTGTAGGGAAGATCGTTGCTTCCGTCATGAGTAGCAGGATTATTTCCATGGTTGTGACGCTGGGGGGACTCGTTTCATCTTCAATATTTCTGTTGTTTAGCTATCCGCTCCCTCAAATGGTTCTCACTTTTGTAGTAATCGTAATCATTTATAGTGCTGCAGCGATTATTCTGTTAAGCTATTTATGTTTCAAAGAAGCAACAACTTGGCGAATCATAAACTGGACAATTAATTTCTTTGAACGGCTTTTCCGGCATCGTTGGTCATTCTCAGACATCCGTTCTCAAGCCAAGAAAACCTTTGAAGCCTTCCGTGAAGGAATTGGGCTACTTGTTAGAAACCCTAAGGGGCTGACTTTACCATTAGTTTCATCGTTTATGGCATGGTTCTTCGATGTTTTAACTGTGCTCCTTGTCTTCTACGCATTGGAATTTAACATATCTTTCCTCGAAATAGTAATCATCTATTCACTAATGTTGTCTATTCAAGCAATTCCATTGGGCATACCAGCCGAAGTTGGTTTAACGGAAATAGTTATGACCTCCCTTTTTGCAACCCTTGGTGTTCCTATAAGCGTCAGCGCAGCAGCAACAATCCTGACCAGAATCCTTGCAGTATGGTTCAAAATCATAATAGGTTACATTGCCATCCAATGGGTCGGAATAAAAGCGTTAAAGACAACCTCGAAATTGTAAATACAAACCGAAAAAGGAATGGAGGGGACTTACGCAAACTTTTTCTGTATTCACTCTTTAATACAAGAAGCTGAAAATGAGATACTCTTTCAGTTTCCCCGTCAGAAATTCTCTAAGAGCATTGGTCAGGAACTTCCTTTCGAGGAGGCATGTTCCTGTTTTTTTGAGCCTAGATGTCACACGTAAATGTAACGCTCGATGTCCTTTCTGCGGGTTTTGGAAGTCTGAACCTTCTGGAGAGATGACTCTGGAAGAGATTAGGAAGATTCTTGAGGATGCTTATGGTCTAGGGTGCATTGTTGCCACAATCACAGGCGGCGAACCTTTTTTAAGACGAGACCTTCCAACAATTTTGGAATATGCAAAGAATGCTGGTCTGACAACTTTTCTTCTAACGAACGGTTCCCTACTAGAGTCAAGAATTAAAGAGGTTTATAGGAACCTAGATGTAGTCAGTGTAAGCATAGATTTCCCTGATAGTCGCCATGACGAGACGCGGGGTATTAAAGATTTGTTTCAGAAAGCAATGAGAGGTATAAATCTTGCGCAGAGTTTGGGAGTCACTGCCAACATAAACTCCATTATTACGAGTGCACATACGCTGAAGGATGTAGAGGACCTTCTCGCATTAGCTGAACGACTAAACTGCGGAATCACCTTTGCACCAATGTTTGAGTTGACGGAACTCCATGAACATACTGCATATATTGGTCGACTTTCAGAAAAAAGCGAAAGCATGAAGATAAGTAACTGGGAAAATATTAGAACAATCGCTGATAGGCTGCTTTACCACAAGAACCATCAGTATCGAAAGACTATACAGAACACGGGGGCCTATTTGAAATTGATAAGAGATAGAGGGAGCTTTACCTGTTATCCGTTGTCTTTGCAGATTGGAATCTCAACAAACGGCGATGTAAGCTCTGTCTGCCCCATAGGGATCGGTGGAGGGCATTACGTAGGCAACGCCCTTAAACAAGACTTGAAAGAAATATGGTATTCAGAAAGAGCTGAAAGACTTAGAGAGAAATTCAAAAATTGTAAGATGGCGCAGCAGGTTGGTTGTTACCTTTTATGCGTTGCCGAGTTCTCACTTCTTTACGATAAACCCTCAACTATGCTTGATTATTTAAGAAGACTCTTTTAACCTTTTAAAAAGCTGAGAATGACTTTTCTCTGTTATAAACATGTTTTAAAAATCTTGACTATTGCCAGAAGAACGATAATATAATAAGTATAATGCCGTAGAATGTGATTGTAAAGACTATTTCTTTTCCGTTCTCTGGCCAATTCTTCTTCAACAATATTCTGATTGGCGCCTTTATCAAAGATGAAATAAATTTCGGAAGCGGCATCATAAATGGTGCTTTGTTACGATACTTAAAATACTCGTCACCGTACTTCTTAACCATCATGTTTTCTTCCTGCAGGGCTATTCCAATTATTATTAAACCTGAAATAAGCCAAGGCAGGCTTGGTGGTGGAACATAGCCGCCTCTTGGAGCAGGAGTCAAGGTTGCCAGGATAAGTAACCCGTAACTCCAAAGTAAGAAACCGAAATATTGTGGGTGTCTTGAGTATCGATAAATCCACATGTTCTATTATCTCAAATCTCTTAAACCTTCCATACAGCCATGTTAGAAACCCTAAAAAGAATATGAGCGCACCTATTTCCATGAATATGAAGCTTAAAGGAACCCTTACATCGATGCCTATAAACGCAAATAGTGATGAAATTATTTGGTGAGGCATATAGATTATGCTTCCAAAACTCAGAAGCGGAGAGTCAATTAACGGAAACCATAAAGCCCTTACAATACCTATGTCTGCAAGGAAGAACATGGTGAAAGCGAAATAGCCGAATGTTGGCAGAAACAAAGATATTGAACCTAAAGTTGACAATTTCCATTTCTTAGCTGCAAAGCCGACAAACATGAGGGTCAATGTAGCTAAAAACGCAGCATAGCCGAAGGGTCTCAAGCTTTCAATTGCCTCTCCCACTTTCTGCTACTGTCCCATGAGAGCGTAGTCTGGGAAAACCTGTATTAGAAGCCAATTGATTGCTCTAGGAATCTCAAACGTTACGTAGACCAAGTTTGCAGTAAACAATAGAGACATCGCCACTGCAATAATAAACGGAACACTTCTATGCATCGATAATCATTTACCTTAGTTCATGCATAATCAGTCAATCACGGTTGTAAATTTTTCTGTCAGCCTATCATAGTTGTTTATGTCTTTTCCAGTAATAAGGAATTAAAGAGATTGGTGCAATTAACCCTGCGAGAATGCACAATCCAATGCCTAATGAAAAACCCCAAGGACCAACAGGGGTCAAATTAGTTCCACTGAAGGGCCCATGGGCTAGTCTACCTATTGCAGTTCGCATTAGTCCATAGAAGATGAAGGCAGCCATAGGGTTCAACACAATAGGGCTTATTAGTAAAAGCGGAATCTTAAGGCTTCCAACAAGTGCTAAGACGCCTGAAGCAACTAGAAATAGACTTACTATTAGGAAGGCGCCGTCTAAAGATAGGAGTCGGTCGATCATCCAGTCAACATCATAAGAGGGAACATTCCAAGCTATTACGCCAAAGGGATAGATGTCTATGCTGACGCCTGAAGCCCTTATAGACCACCATGGCAAGAAGAACGATGCGAAGATAACTATAGTTGTTGCAATACCGAAATAGTTTAATTCAGCCATTTCCCAACCGCTCTTCCCATCATTTAAAATATTTAATTAAGGGGTTAATCTTTGAAAAATGCATGGTCCTCCGGAGTTCTATAAGAGCCCACACCAATGCGAATATTCCGGCTACTGCAACAGCTACGGAAATTATTGTTTCAATGGAAAACCCAGAAGGTACACCCACAGAAGGACCTGAGGAAGGTTCATGTGGCGGCTTGATGGGTGGACCAACTGGAATTGGCTTATTCGTTTTCACTGGGACAAGATAAGCCACATAGGTTGGGTCATGCTCTATGCCCCATCCATCCCATATTGAGTAGCATACTCTGTAAATGAAGCTTGAGTTTGTATATTCTATGTCTATCTTGGAGAGGCTTGAGCTCAGTTTGGGAAAGACATCCTCTGAGAGTAAACGTAGAAGCGAGTTCATGAGCCAATATGAGGATAGGTAAACAGCGGCATTCAAAGGCACGCTCTCGATCGGTGAGGCAGCTGATTCAGATCTGTGGATCGTTGGGCTCGTGTTCCTATTAAGGGTATAGTTTTCCTCAAAGATGAATTCATAAAGTTTTTTGTCTTCAATGACGACTACAGCTCGGTCTGTTAATGTGGTAGGAGCCTCTGCTGACTTTGAGTTGTAGGGTTCTCCGTTGACCAGAACAGCGTAAGGATTCTGGGTAAGCATGGCGGTTCCGTAAAGAAGTGACAATCCAAGACCTTCTAGAGATACAATGGGGGCATGTGGCTCAAAATCTATGATCCTGCCTATCTTAAATCCTGTTTTGAGGTAAGAGAAGTTTCCTTGAATGTAATAGTCATAAGCGAACTCTAGGCTGGTTATGTTAACTCGTGCTGCAAGGTTTGTATAGATGCCATTTATTGATTGGTCTTCGGTGTAAAGGAGGACGCCGTCAACCCCACCGTATTTTATACCCCAAATATAATGCGATATATTTTCGATTATCACTTTTTGGACAGGAATCGGAGTAAACGTTACGGAACTGTTGACGAGGAAGAAATATTCGATCTCCTCCAAGTCAGCTTCTGGAACTCCATTTCCATTAGTGTCGCAATATGCCTCCATGAGCAGAAGCCTATTTCCAATAAAGACCTCCGTTTCCTCATCTGCAAAGTAATGCTGCCCAAAAAAGTTTGGATGGGCGAGTTGTATACTTCCGAATAATAGGTGAAGAAAGCAACCTGCGTTTCCGAAGTGTTAATCCATGTATACCATAGGTTCATGCCTGGACCGAGGGGGATAGAACCATTAGAGCATTCACTTTGCGTATTGATTGAGGCAGTATCTTGACCGTTATCTTCGGATGGAGGCAGAGGTGAAGAAGATGACACAACACGCAAATAACTACCGTTCACGTTACCGCCAACAAGTATTGTTAACGAGGCTGACACATCTAAGAGTGAAACCCAAAGCCCGTAAACCTCTATAACATCACTTACTCTACATTTTGGCATCACCGAATAATTGTAGGAGACGTCGACAAGCTGGTTTATTTCTCGAGTGAATGATTCGGATTTCATAATGGTTTCATTTAGTATAACAGTGATTAACGCTGGCAATTTGTATGTGCCACCTAAGAAATTCCCTTTATACTCGTATTGAATTTTCTTTACAATTCCCCTAATCAATGTGTCAGGATTTGACTCGCTGTTATTTTCGTTTAATGGTGCGTAGGCTGAATTAATACCGATTATTAGAAATTGTGATGTCAAAAGCAGAAGACCTGTTAAAAGAATATAGAGAACTTTTTTCACCGCTTTGATTGCTTTCATAAACTGTTTCCTCTTTGATTTTAATAGTACTTCGTAACACTTTAACCTATAGATTCGAAGCGCGCGCTCTTCCAGTTCTTCGGGTCTTTTTCTTTGATTTAAATATGTCATTTGCTCTAATCGCTTTTCTGTATTCCAAAATGCCAAAATCATATTATGAAAAATTATTAACTGTTATCTAGCTCATCCTTCTTAATGCTTAGAAAACTCACAGATAAAAAGAAAACTGCAAGAATATTAGATTGCACCTTGTTCATAGCCTTATTTGGGGCGAATCAACCTTATGACTGCGAAGATTGTTGACGAGCCATCATTCAGAGGACACATTCACATATTTAAGGATAGGACTCATGCCGGGAAACTATTAGCCAGAAAACTTACAGAGTATGCTGGTAGAAATAACGTTATCCTTTTGGCTGTACCCTCAGGCGGGGTTCATGCCGGCTTTGAAGTGGCAAATGAGCTTATGATTTCAATGGATGTAATTGTTGTAAGGAAGATTCAGATTCCATGGAACACAGAGGCTGGCTTCGGAGCTCTAACGTGGAACGGTGAAATAGCGTTAAATGAAACCCTGGTTGAGAGTTTAAACCTAACAGAAAAAATGATTAAAAGCTCGGCCGCTGAAGCCAGACGAATAGTTCAGGAGAGGCTTAGAAAATTCAGGGTAGATCGCCCCATGCCCAATTTAACAGATAAAGTCGTCATAATAATCGACGATGGATTAGCATCGGGATTCACAACGCTGGCTGCAGTCAGATCAATAAAGAAGAACCAACCAGAAAAGATTGTAGTCGCTGTCCCCACAGGTTCTCTAAGGGCTATTGAAACTCTTGCAGAAGTAGATCAGATAATATGTCTCAATATAAGAAGCGCACCTGTGTTTGCGGTTGCGGATACCTATCAAAACTGGTACGACCTAACTGATGAAGAAGTACTCAGCATCTTCGAAAAATTGAGAACCTCTGGTTTAGATAATTAACCATTAAACTTTCAAATTTTTGGAAGAAATAATTGAGTTTATCTTAACACTGCATTTCTCACAGAATCTGGATTGTTTCTGGTCAGTCATTCCTATGTGAAGAGAAAAATACATTACACATAGCGGATTGGCGCAGTGTTTCAGCCCTAAAGTGTGCCCCAGTTCATGTACCGCCTCTTTCACGGTTCTTCCAAGAAAAAGCTTTTCATTAGGTGGTTCTCCGTAGAATTCTGGTCTAAGCCTATACAGCGATATCACAGCAGCTTTTCCTGGGCATTGAGCCTCCCCAAAAATGAAGTTCATACCTGGCACGTAAAGGTCAACGTCGGTTACACCTAACACTCTGTAAAGGCTATCAGCGTCGTCTTCACTTTGCTCGGCGTAATTCAAGATTTCTGATAAGATTAGGCTTGATTCATACTGCCGTCTTAAAGGATCGTATGCACCCTGTAGAATTTGAAGAGACCTTTCGGATATTCTGCAAATGCTTTCAGGGAAAACTTTGCATAGTCCTCTCTGAACCTCTATTAGAACCCTGCTACCTACTTTACCAACAGGCAAAACAATAATTTTCATTCTAATCTTGGCATATTAATCTTAGATTTTATAGGCGTCCCCTGGGTTGGGGGCTTTGGCTTCTAATCCGACTTCTTCTTTTATCCATTTTGCAAATTTTTGGCAGTTTCCTTCGGCGCCGTGAACGGTGTAGATTGTCGGCTTTCCCTTTAAACTCTTTACAGTTTCTTTAAGCTCCTTCGCCCCAGCGTGAGAAGAAAAGTCGAAGAAACCGATTTGGGCATTAACTTTCCTAACTTTCCCATCGATGACGCATTTGCCCTTCTCCAACAGCTCTCTGCCCGGAGTCCCTGGAATCTGATAGCCAACCAAGAATACGGCATTGCTGGCTTTTTTCCCGACAATTTGAATATAGAAGGCGGCAGGCCCGCCTTTCAACATTCCTGCTGGAGCTATAATTACACCGGGTTTCTTCGCAGCGTTCCTTCGGTCTCGCCAACCTTCAACCCAATTGACCATGTGAATGGCATCCATGAAAAGTCTGGGATCTCTGAGAAACTCGAGGTGGCTCATCATAATTCGGCTCGCTTCACAAGCCATGCCGTCCATTGCAACTGGATACTCAAAATGCTTAGATGCAAGTAAACATGCAATCTCTTGAGCTCGACCAACACTGAACGCGGGGACAAGAACCGTTCCGCCTGCTTCGACCCTTTCAGTAACTTCTTCAAAAAACTTGTCTTCTAGGGCTTTTCTTTCTGTATGGTCTTCATCAGCGTATGTGCTCTCTATTATCAAGGCGTCGAGTTCCCCGTAATTAAGGTCTGCGGCGGGAAGTAACTGTGTCTCTATTGTGTTAAAGTCGCTTGTGTACAAAAGCCTTTTTCCATCAGCTTCCACTAGGGTTGAGGCAGAACCTGGTAGATGCCCCGAGTTTAAAAGCTGAAACTTTATGTCTCCAACAATGACTTCTTCCCTGTAATCGACGTTGAAGTGGTTCTTCATCATCGAGCGGAGCTCAAGAAATTCAAAGGGAAGATAATAACTTGAAAGTTTGATGAAATCCTTAATCAAAACATTTGCGAGAAGCATGTTCAAAGTTGTTCCGTAAACAGGTTTCCCATTGTGAATGTGAAAAACAGGGATTGCCCCTGAATGATCAAGATGGCTATGCGTTGCAATTACAGCGTCAACTTCTTTGGGAGGAACATGCATGGGGAAACCTGGGGTATGGTTGAGCATAACGCCATAGTCTAGGATTATTTGAGTTTTATCGGTTTTTACAGCTATAGCGGCTCTCCCAACTTCTCTAGCTGACCCTAGGAACTTAACTTCTAAAGGAATAGTTTTTCACCGTCCGAATTCCTTAAACCATGTCTTTTTTCTTTATATGAACCACATAAATTTAATAATGTCGAATTTAAACCTTTCATAGTCATTGTGCGAGTCAAAAAGTTTTGAAACTGATCGTCTTACTCACTTTCTCCATTGTCTATGATGAAGCTTTTAATAAATTAAGATTTAATATTTTAAAATTAAATCTTTTCTCTGTGCATATTCTATCGCAAAGTTCAGCTGTCTTTTCTTGCCATGTGTTGGGCTCAAAAAGCATTATTACCCTCTCATATTTCGTCGCTTCGACGTAATTTGCAGTTTGTTCAGCCACATACAAAATTGTTTCGTAATCAGGCGGATATGCGCACTCATATTGGCTTAAGGGATAAACATCCGCGAGTTCTGATGGTATCACGCCGAAAGGAGGAGCATAA
>JAWBOR010000043.1:0-11914 GCA_038826015.1 Bathyarchaeia archaeon | reverse complement strand
ATTGTCGTCTCATTTGCTCCCGCACCAACCAGTCTAATGTTGCGGTGTATGCGGATTTCTCCTCCGTGTGCGTGGACATCATCTATCATGACACTATAAGTAGTTGACGGCGTTATGCAATTTGGATTGCTCCAAATTTCAATACCGATTGAACGGATTTTGGCTAAATCTTTCGGTAAAGTCTTTCCCGCTGGTGGAGTACCAGGTATTTTGCAATACTTCCAATCGTTTGTAACCCATTCTGGGTGCCAGATTTCCTCTGAATAAATTGGGGATGTACAATTTAGTGAGTCGTCCAACAGGAATTTCAATGGAGAACCGCCATAGTCACCAGTAGCCTCTTTGGAGGACAAGGCCGTGCTTGGTTTAAACCAGAATCCAAGGGAATAATTTAATGACAAGTCGAGAGGCGCTGGAAAATTATAATACGCTATCAATCCTGTGGGCGCAGGGTAAGGAATATTGATTTGGGTTGCTACTCCTTCCATTCCAGGAACACTGTTGTTTATGGATACTGAGGCTTTTGTTGAGACCCAATTTGCATCTTTAGATATTACGACATTTAGACCTATCGGATAAGTTCCGGGCATAATATAAACAGTTCCAGAAGATATCGCTTTTATTGCATAGTTGATCGTTACAAATGCATACTTATTACTAAACACCTCTCCCCCTTTAACGTTCTCTGCCCTAAACACTTCTTTGTCTTTATAAACCATGAAATCGCCGTAAAAGATATTACCGGCGGTTCCAATGGGGAAAAGACTTGTATTGTAACTTGCTTCAAGAGAAGTTGCGCAAAGTAAAACAAAAACAAGAGTCGTCCCCAAAAACAAAGTAGTCCCTGTAGTCGAGTGTAAAGCTCTCATGGGAAGGTTCCTAGTAATTAACACCGTAAAACATTTAATAAGTCTTTTCGCCTATGCGGAGAACACAAAAACAGTTCAAACATCCATTAGCCAGAAGATGCGCTATCCTCGTGAGGGAAATTCCGAAAAATCAAAGCCATTATCCTAGAATATCTATTCAAAACAAGAATACTTCTGTGGAGTGTTTATAAAAATGAATCCAAGGATCAAATATCTCCTGCTAATCTATGTTTCTACAGTAGCCTTTTTGCTTTTTTTTGTCTCAATTAATCAAAGGAATTATCAAGATTCGTGGATTCTAGAAGATATTTTTATCCCTACAATCATATACGTCATCATTTTCACACTTGTTGTAGTGGAAGTCAATGATAATAAAATTGTTGCTACTCTATGCGCATCTTTTACGGTAATTTTGAACGCTATTCCTAATTTGAAATATCAAATGTTTTATGGAACCGCTGATTCAATGGCGCATTTCGGATTTGTTAAGAGTTTATTGATGTCAGGTCGTCCACCAACAATCAATGTCTATTCCGACTTTCCAGGAATGCATATCCTTATAGGTTCATTTTCGCTTATTAGTGGTGCTGATGTTAACATAAGCATTAAGTTTGTTACA
This sequence comes from Bathyarchaeia archaeon, assembly GCA_038826015.1. Classification (GTDB taxonomy): domain Archaea; phylum Thermoproteota; class Bathyarchaeia; order Bathyarchaeales; family DTEX01; genus JAWBOR01. The sequence continues at coordinate 10,426 of JAWBOR010000043.1, read as the reverse complement.
TCAACGATTTTCAGCATAATTCCTCTTCTAACTTACTTCCTTACTAACCAAGTTTTTGGCAAAAACGTACAGAAGTACATGGTGATAGCTTCCAGTCTACCTCTCGTGTTGTCATACACGCTTACTGGCACTACGTTTGCCATATCTCTGTTTTGCCCATTCATGTATCTACTTTTCAAAAGGCATCTTTCGAAGGAATATAAGAGAGAATACACTTTATTGCTGATAATCATCGCCTTTGGTCTTCTTTATTCTCATTTGGTCACTATGGTCTCTCTTTTGATGTTTTTATGCATTATGCTTATTTTAATTAGGTTATTTCATTTTACTGAAAAGACATCGTATTCTGCCTTGAGTCGTACAACCATAGGTGTTTTGAGTTTAATACTAGTCTCATTTATTGCTTGGTTGATGTTTGAGGCAAATTTTGTTTTTGAAATGCTTATCGATACTGCTTCCAGATTGTTAACTGGGCAGGTGAGTAAAGCCCCCATCCCGCAACGCTTTTTTGAAATTCCTTTTGTAGAAGAGTTGAAATTTTTCGTATTGAAATATATCAAAGATGTCATCATTGTATTGCTTAGTTCGGCAGGCCTTCTTGTACTCTTAAAAAATTTTAGACACAAAAATGACTACATTTTCAAAAATTTCTATATACCTTTAGTGTACTTCTTAGGTGCTACACTGTTTTTAATAGCTTTTCAGTTTGCTACACGCTTTGGTGAAATTGAATATAGGAGGTTCATTGACTACGCTATGCTTCTCAGTCCCTTTTTGACAGGCATTTTCTTGTTGTATATCACAGAACGGTTCCGCGTTATTACCAAAAAAGACTGGCTTAGTGTGCTTCTGACTACTCTAATCCTCTTTACGTGCATTTCTGCTTGTATGATTCAAACGTTCCCTTATCAACCTCTAGTTCCAAGAGCTAGTGTCTTAGCCGAAGAGCTCCCAGAAAACGAGTACATAACTGAACTAATGCGGGTAAATACCATTTTCCAGGAAAAAATGATATTATTCGCTGAAAAATTCTCCTCCAAAAACGCAAACATTACTTCAGATACTGTAACAAGATGGCAGATTTACGGCCTTGCTAATGAAACTTTTATCAACAGATACATATGGTGTTATCCGTTAGGACCAGAAGCGAATATCGAAAGTAAGCAGTGGAGCATTTTGCTGCTACATTACAGCGGAAAATCTGGTCCTCTTGACGAAAAAGTCGAGTACCGAACCAACGAGGCTATAGATAATCTCAGGAATTTACTTGTATGTACTGTTTATGATAATGGTGAATCATTTATAGTGTCGAAAAAGGGGATTTGACATGAAAATCGCCGTGGTCACCGGAGAGTATTGGCCTTATATTCGGGGAGGCAGTGGTGTTAGCGCAACTCTTCTGGTTCGCCAATTAAGAGAAGAGGGAATATTAGTAGATGTGTACGTTTTCGGTAAGAATCGTCCTGCTGTGTTCAATAACAATGGATCTACATTTTATTATAATTCAATAAATGACCGACTCTGGCCCTTTGTCAATCTGCAGGCAACAAAGAAACTCTGGAAAGTACTGACCAAATACGATGTAGTTCACGTCTATTCAACAATTCGAATCGCAGCCTTAGGATTCCTTCGAAGAACGATATTAAAGACTCCTGTCGTAGCAACGCTTAACGGAGAAGAAGCGGCATGTCTATATTATCAAAGATGGATGCGCGATCAATGTAAGAACTGTAGCTATTCCAATGTAATATACTGCGCACTGGAAAGAGCTAAGAAACTTGAAACGTTACATGTGCCTTTCCAAATATTAGCCACGTACTTTTTCATTCAGAGGATTCTTGCTCATAGTCTGGACAAGTATTTTGCGCTGTCGAACATCATGAGAAATTTATACATCTCTTGTGGTTTTCCGAAAGACAAAATTACGGTTATTCCGAACATGTACGATCCTGCTTTCCTTTATAGATTAGAACAACTGAATGCACCTAGGAATGACAAGAAAACGGTTATTCTGTACGCTGGTAGATTAGTGAGAAAGAAAGGAGTGGAAGATCTAATAGAGGCTTTTTCGAAGATAAAGTCAAATAGGGCAGAGCTTTGGATTGCTGGTCGTGGACCAGATAGAAAAAAGTTAGGAGAAATAGCCAAGAGAATCAACAAGAAGGTAAAATTTCTGGGATTTGTAAGCTTATACGATTTGCCTCTTATCTACAAAAAGGCTCATATATTCGTGCATCCTGCAAAATATCCCGAACCATTTTCTAGAAATATTCTAGAAGCGATGCTGTCTGAGCTTGCAGTAGTGGCGTCTGATAGCGGAGCATCATCTGAAGCATTAGGTGATGTAGGAATTATCTATAAAACTGGAAATGTTAACGAGTTAGTAGAAAAATTGGAAATATTAATTAATGATGAAAAAAGCAGGATTGAGTTGGGTAAAAAAGCTCGCAAAAGAGTTCTAGAGAATTTTTCGCCAACAAAGGTTGTACAACAGATAATTAATGAGTACAAAGACGTATTGCAGAACCACTAAGATTATAGCAAGAATTTGCCATTTATGAAATATGTTATGCAAGGAATGTTAAAATGAGCGTATTAAAGAATTGCAAAGTCATAGTAACAGGAGGAGCTGGCTTTATAGGTTCTCATCTGGTCGATAGACTACTTGAAATGCAATGTAAGGTAATTGTATATGATAACCTAGACGAGTACTACTTGGGAAAGGAAGACAATTTCCATCATAATCTGAATGTCGAAAACTTTCACTTTGTCAAAGGTAGCATTCTGGATTATAAAACACTATTTGAGTACATGAAAGGGAGTGACATAGTATTTCATTTGGCGGCTCAACCCGGCGTACGATTCTCTGTAATTAATCCAAGCAAGACGTTGAAGGTAAATGTCTTGGGCACGTTGAATGTATTAAGAGCCTCCGAGAAAGCTTGTGTTAAAAAGCTAATATTTGCATCGTCTTCCTCGGTATATGGTAAGATAAATCATACCTATATAGATGGGAAATATCCAACAAAGCCGATATCCATATACGGTGCAAGCAAACTAGCAGCTGAGAACTTGTGCGAAGTATTTAGTGATCAATTAGGACTTAATATTGTAATACTCCGGTACCATACCGTTTATGGTCCTAGACAAAGACCAGATATGGCCATCCACAAATGGGTAAGACAGATATTTAGCAACAAACCTGTGACGATATATGGAGATGGCAATCAAACACGAGACTTTACATACGTTGAGGATATTATTCGTGCAACTGTGAAAGCCGCAGAGGTTGACAAAGCTGATGGAGAGACATTTGACATAGGGGCAGGATGCTATTCCAGCATAAATGAAGTAGTGCGTTTGTTGGCAGATTTAACTGGTATTAATTTTGAAGTAATACACGAGCATCCTAAAATTGCTGATGTTCCGCATACATGTGCAGACATATCTAAAGCTAGAAGGCTGTTGGGCTATGAACCTAACACGAAAATTGAGGAAGGACTACAGAGATTTATAAGCTGGTACAAAACTCACAAAATCAGAAATGGGGATAACCAATCATGACCTATCAAAGAAGTTTCAACAATAATGAATCAACCAAAGATGGGAAATTGCATTAGTGTTAGAATAACTCAGCAGTTGAGGAGGTAAGCAAGATAAAGATTAACAAAGCAGTAATTGCGGCGGCAGGTCTAGGAACACGCCTACTGACTTCGACAAAAGAAATGCCTAAAGAAATGTTGCCTCTTTACAGCAAGAATGTGAACAGCGAGCTTTGCCTCAAACCTGTCTTACAGCTCATTTTCGAACAGCTTTTTGAACATGGTTTCAGAGAATTCTGCTTCATAGTAGGAAGAGGTAAGAGAAGTGTTGAGGATCATTTTACGCCTGATTACAATTTTATTGAGCTCTTGAAGGAGAATGGCAAGGTGTCTTTTGCGGAAGACTTGGATATTTTTTACAAAAAGATTGAGAGCTCATCAATTTTTTGGATAAATCAAACTGAGCCAAAGGGTTTTGGTCATGCGATTCTATCGGCGAAGTCATTTGTCCACGGCGAAAACTTCTTAGTACATGCAGGAGATACGTTTATCATGTCTGAAAATGATTCGTTTTTAGATAGGTTGATCTCGAAACATCAACTCAATCTGGCTTTTGCAACTTTGCTGCTTAAAGAAGTTTTAGACCCTGGTAGACTTTACGGCATAGCAGAAGTTGAAGAAACAAAGGACATTATAGCAGTAAAGAAAGTAGTAGAAAAGCCAAAGAAGCCGTTAAGCAACCTAGCTATAATGCCCGTTTACATTTTTGATCCTGCAATTTTCAAAGCACTCGAAGCTACTTCAGTAGGCGCAGGAAACGAGATTCAGCTAACTGATGGCGTGCAGAAACTTATAGACTGGGGATCAAAAGTGAATGCTATAAAATTGATGCAGGATGAACTTCGCCTAGATGTAGGCACTCCCGAAACTTATTGGGAGGCACTCGAGCTATCTCTAAAGCAAGCTCGAAACCCTGCTATCCGTCTTGGAAGATAGAGGAGAAATCTGTGCAGTAATTGCTCTTATTGCTAAGCTCTACACAACAGAGGCAGAACAATGTTGCAGAATTTCAATATAAGCAGAATCGATGGTAGCCCCACGGGAAGACTTTCGTTTTTCGGTTTGGGTTACGTCGGTTTAGTATCTTCGGTGTGTTTCGCATATAAAGGTTTCAAGGTGGTAGGCTACGACGTTGATAGGGAGAAAATTAGGGCTTTAAGAAACAGGCGTATACCGATAAATGAGCCAAGATTAGATGAGCTAATAGGGAGAATCGATCAAAACAGACTAGTGTTTACACATTCTCCTCATGAAGCTGTTCTAAAAACAGACATCACTTTTTTGACTGTGGGAACCCCTAGCAGACGTAGTGGCTCGATAGATCTAACTTATATAAAAAATGCAGCAAAAGATGTAGGAAATGCGTTAAGACATAAAGAAAACTATCATCTAGTGGTTGTTAGAAGTACTGTAACCCCTGAAACGACAGAAAATATAGTCAAAAGAACTATTGAAAATTATTCTAACAGAAAGTGCAGTAGAACATGGGGCTTATGTTATTGCCCTGAATTCCTGAGGGAAGGAACTGCAATCGAGGACATGTTCAATCCTGATAGAATCGTTATAGGAGAGATAGACAAAAAGTCGGGGCATCTTCTTGAAGAGCTTTTTAAACGTTTTCACCAAGGAAGAACTCCGCAAATAATACGAACTGACATCGTCAACGCGGAACTGATCAAATACGCTAGTAATGCCTTTTTGGCAATGAAAATTAGCTTCGTGAATGAGATGGCAAACATCTGTGAAAGGATCAAGGGAGCTGACATTGAGGTAGTGACGAGAGCTATGAAATTGGATAAGCGTATTGGAAAACACTACTTGAATGCTGGTTTGGGTTATGGGGGCTCATGTCTTCCCAAAGACGTTAGCGCGTTGATATCATTTTCTAAGAGTTTAGGTTATGATCCTAAGCTCATCGAAGCTGTTGACAGAGTTAATGAGTTGCAACCTTACAGAGTTATAGAAGTGGCTAGAAAACTTTTGAGAAACTTGTCGAGAAAGAAGATAGCCCTTTTAGGCCTCTCCTTCAAACCTGACACAGATGATTTGCGTAATGCGGTTTCCATTAAGTTGATTAATAAACTTTTAGACGAAAGAGCTGAAATAGCAGTGTATGATCCGGTTGCTATTTCTAAAGCCAGAGAAATCTTCGGAAACAAGATTACATACCACTATTCAAGTATTGAGTGCATCAAACATGCAGATTGCGTAATCATTGTTACGGAGTGGGATGAACTAAGGAAACTACAGCCAAATGATTTTCTGAGGAATATGAGAGTTGCGATAGTTATTGATGGAAGAAGAATTTACGAACCAATGCAATTCATAAAACAAGGAGTTAAATTTGCAGCTATAGGTCTCAACAGGTCAACGTACAACAGTTCTTCAAATCAATTGACAACTCCAAGTGGTTCGTGTTTCAAATGAACGCCTCTCTTTTGTTACAGATGCGTCTGCTTCGCATTATACCGTTGTCGTGGCGAGTGAAACTTGAAATGTGGCGCAAATTGAGATATTGGCCCGATATTGATAATCCTAAGACATTTAATGAAAAGATAGCTCATCGAAAATTGAAAGAACGTAACAGCAGGTATCGAGTTCTGGCTGATAAATGGGCAGTTAGAGATTATGTGAGAGTCAAAATAGGCGACAGTTACCTTAACAATGTATACGCGGTCATTTCTTCAATCTCTGAACTTGATTTCGAAAGTTTACCTGAACGTTTTATTGCAAAACCCACAAACCAAAGCGGTAAGATATGTTTCGTAGATAATAAAACGAAGCTTAGCAAGGGGCGATTTTTGCGTATGGTCGAGCATTGGCTTCACTCTAGATATGAATATGGAATAGTCCACGGTGAGTACTGGTATGCAGATATACCACCCAAAGTAATGTTTGAAGAATGGCTGAGTGATGGAAGATATGACGTCCCTCCAGATTTTAAATTCCTTGTTTTTCATGGAAAGGTGTACGCAATACAAACAAGTTTCAGGTTTCCCTATCATAGACTCAACATGTACACTCGTGAATGGCAACAAATTCCTGTGAAAAGAGGTAAATTTCCAAACGAAAACATTGACCCAAAAGAGATAAGACCAGGGAAACTTGAAGAAATGATATCGATTGCTGAAATATTAGGAAGCGAATTCGATTTCGTTCGAGTAGACTTATATTATCTTTTCAACTCCAACCGTATAGTATTTGGCGAAATGACATTTGCTCCTGGGTCAGGCTATACCAGCTTTATCCCCAACTATTATGATTCGAAGTTTGGGAAATTGTGGTGAATGGAGTCAATACATCTTAGGAAGCAATGATATGAGTGCACAAAATAACCCTTATTTGTAATTCATTAAGAGTATGTATGTTTAATGATGAAAAAGATTGCTACTTACGTATGTCCACTCAAGTAATAAATCCTTATTAGCTTCGCTGCCTTTTGTTAAAGAATTGAGAAAGAAGACTTGGCCCTATGAATAAAAAAATCTGCCGTAAAATGCTCAGTTTAATGCTCATCGGTTTTATTTCTATAGGTATGTTTTCAGCGTTAAATGTTGCAAGAAACGTTTCTGCTGCATCTCCATTGACCCTTAAATGGAGAATATTTAATTATGTAGAAACGTGTGTCGGTCCAGTTGCTGAAGACCTCATGGGTGATGACAGAATAGAAATAGTTGTAACAGGTATCAGACGAAGCGACGGAATAGGTGTGGTTTCCGCGATAAATGGCACTAATGGCGCGATTATATGGGAATTTGAAGATTCTAACATTGGTAACCATAATCCATGCGACATTGTTGACCTTAACAATGATGGTTTTAGAGAGATTGTAGTGCCCACGGCCGCCAGTGTGTTGGTTTTGCACGGCAATAATGGTACTTTGTATTGGAAAAATACAGCTTGCAAAGGATATTTTAATTATCAAGCGATTTTTGACATAGATGGTGACGGCTATAGCGAAATTTTTGTTTGCAGCGGCACTGGACCTAGTAAAGGTTACGATTACATCACATGTCTAGATTATCAAGGGAATATATTGCATCAAGCTTGGAGCTGGCATCCATGTTGGGGAGGCTTGACTATTGGCGATACAAATTTTGATGGAACCTTTGAGCTTTATCAAGGCGATAGAAGAGTGACATATAGTGCCACAACAGACGCATATAAAGGTGGGGGCATGGGAGTACGGGCTTTAGATGCGCACACTTTGACACCGTTATGGAATGATCCGACAATTCTATGTAGTAGTCAGGCACCAATACTTGCTGATGTTGATAAAGATGGAATCCTTGATGTTATTGTAGCAGATCAATCTAACAGTGGTATTGCCGTACTTAACAGTGCTGATGGAAGTGTATTAACCACTGGCGGAAAATACCGCAAAGGTAGCACTAATATGCCCGCGCATTCTAATCCTACGGTTTATGATATTGATGGTGATGGAAATCTCGAATTAATGGATTGTCGTGAATACTCACCTGTAAAGATTTGGGACTTGTATGAATGGAAATTGGATGCAACCCTGGGCGTCAACTGTTATGAACCACCAAAACTTGGCGATGTAACTGGAGATGGCGAATTAGACATTATTGCAGTAAATAACACCAGAATATACGTCTATACCTACAATAAGCTTACGGGGCAATATGACTTGGTGGATTATGTGTCTGGGTTGTACGGTAGATGTAATGCATTTACAGTGGTTCAAGATGTTGATGACGACGGGTACAACGAGTTGGTCGTCACAAGCACTAGTGGCAGTATTTACTGTTTTGACACACCGGCACCTACCCAAACACCAAGGCCTAGATCAGGACTGCACTTCTACAGCGAGTATAGATGGGGAGCAGCTGTATATGTACCTCCTCCAATACCATCTGGACCCGTTCTAATAGATGAACAACCCTTAAACAAGGCTCTAAATCAACCGCTGAATCCAACCCTTTCGATTCGAGCCACCGACTTTCAAGGAGACCTAATGAGCATTACATTCAGAACAAACGCGTCTGGAAGATGGACGGACATTGATAGCTTCACCAACGCCCCAAACGGAGTATACAGCGTAACTACCACAGGCATGGATAAACTTGGCACTGCATACTACTGGAGCGTAGTTGCCACTGACGGCAATAGTGGTACAATCTCAAAGACCTACAGTTTTACAACATATTCTGATCCTCCAACACAAGGTAAACCGATTTTAGCCAGCGACTCGAATAGAAACTTATTAGCAAGCAACCAGACAACCATTGACACTAACGGTGACGAAGTGACGAACACTTATAACTGGTACAGAAATGACACCTCTCTTACCAACCTGCTTCTACCCTTCAACTCACGCACGACCTACAATCCGTTATTGGCTGATGAATTGTTCAGTGACGGATTCGAATATGGCTTCGATAATTGGAATGATAACGGCGCAACAGATTGGGATCGTCCAACGAATCAAAAATATTCCGGATCTTATTCAGCACACGCAGGTAGCGACGATAACTATCTGTCATCAGACAACATGGACACTTCAAGTGCTGAGGGGATTACCGTTTCATTCTGGTATCGAGACCACGGCATAGACGATGATGACAATGTTTATCTTCAATTCTGGAACGGTCTCACATATGTGAGTATATTCGAACTAGGGAACACCAAACCAGAAGACACATGGCATCATTATTCAATTCAGACATATCAGCGAAGTTATCTTATTCCAAACTTTCGTATACGTTTTAATGCGGTTGGAATTGACTCTGGCGAAGATATCTGGATAGACGACTTGAAAATAACTGCACCACTGAGATCGAAAGACTACTCTAGCTACGATAATCATGCAACGATACATGGGGCTGTATGGACTGACAACGGCGTCGTAGGAGGCGCTTATATCTTCGACGGTTCAAATGATTTCATGCGAATCCAAGATGATTCCAGTCTTGGAGGAAATGGAACGTGGTCTGAAATCACAGTTGAATTTTGGATAAAACCTCTAACCACAAATTATGGGGCTATTATCATCGCCAAAAAAGAGCCCCAGCTTAGTGTGGGGAGCTACATTATCGGCTTTGAGGCAGACTCAGCGCTTTATTCTGCTAATACATTATTTTTTGGAATCAACAGCACATATGACAACAAATGGTATAAAACATCTAGCAGTTCTACAGTTTTAGAAGTTGGCAAATGGTATTACATTACATGCGTCTACAAGTCTGGTTTAGGATTAAGCATCTACATTAATGGCACTGAAAGAGTTAACATGCCCCTAACTGGAAACATAGCACCTAATCCAGGTATCTCAGTAAACGGCGCACCGCTGTTTATTGGCTATGATGGCGGAAGTGACTATAGAACCCCAAGTAGACGTTGGCTAAATGCATACCTCGATGAGATAAGAATTTATCCGAAAGCACTGTCACAGTCCCAAATATTTCAAAGATTCCTCGAAACCAAAAACGGTTCAACCAGTAACTCCACTATAGTTTCAGAGGAAGCTACACTCGGTGAAACGTGGAGAGCCGAAGTCACTCCAAACGACAGTTTCGGGGATGGGGTAACTGAGTTGTCAAATCCCTTAACAATCACAGTTCCCCCTGTTCAGTACTCTTTGGTCATTGAGGCTTCTGTGGGTGGCACTACGAGTCCAGTGCCGGGCACCTACCTTTACGATGAGGGCTCAATCGTTTCTGTCACTGCCCTTCCTGATTCTGGCTGGGTGCTGAGTCACTGGCTTCTTAACGGGTCTGAGGCTGGTTCAGCTGTTCAATACGACCTCACCATTAACGCTAACTACACTTTGACCGCAGTCTTCGCTGAGGTTCCCCCTGTTC
>JAWBOR010000042.1:0-12473 GCA_038826015.1 Bathyarchaeia archaeon | reverse complement strand
TGGACTGAGACTTTCGGAATACTGCAATTTGCGTGTTGAACACATTGAACTTAACAGGGACAACCCCAGACTAAAAATTGAGCTTAGTAAAGGTCATATAAAGAAAACACGATACATACCGATTACTCCGCATCAAGTGCCCCGGTTCAGAGAGTGGCTAGACTTTATAGCAACCCTAAAGTTACCACATAACTTCTTGCTGTACAATCCTCGTAATCCATCACAAAGACTAACTGTCTATAGCTTAGGGTGGATGTTCCGCAAAATGTCAAAAATAACTGGAGAACATCTTTACAGTCACAGATTAAGATATACATACGCCGTGAAACTTTGGAAGCATGGAGTTGACCTTTGGACCATAAGTCTCGCTCTTGGGCACGAAAAAGTTGAGACAACTGTCAAATACCTAAAAATTCGCGAAGAAGATTACTATGATAAATACATGAACGGGACAAAAGGCCTGTTTCATTAACGGAGTTATGCGTTTTTTGACCGCGTTACATCTTACCATGAGAACAATTCTGGGGGTTCTTGTTGATGGTAAGCCTAAATCTAGTGCTCAGGTTGCAATGATGACAGGGCTGAAACCGAATGTTGTGTGGGCTGCCCTTAGAAGATACTGGCATAAGAAACTTGTTTTGCGTTCTAAAATGCCGCTAAGGGAACAATTTAACAGGTTTAGAGGTAGAGCGGGAGCATCCAGAAATTTACGCTCATATTATCTGTACGCTTTGAAACCAGAAAATGTTGATTCTCTCATGATAGAGAACACCGAGTTTGTTAGTTATAAGGCAGACAAACAGCATATCAATAATGGCGTTAGCAAGGCAAACTTAATCTTGCGTTTTTTGAGTAGCAATGCTCAAAGGGCTTTTTTCACAACGGAGATAGTTAAAGCACTTTCAGAAATGGGTGTTAAGCCTTGTGACGTCATGTCTAATGTGAGAAGGTGGGAGAAAAAAGGCTTGGTTTTTGTGCGAGGTTACAGATTGGATGACAGACAAACGCCCTTCAAAGAAGGATATTTGGTGGCATACATAGATTCTTCAAAACCAAGGGAAGAGGCGATAAGAGAGGCTGTCGAAAAAACCGAGATGGCTCTGGCTGAGAAAGAATCAACGAACCCAACAATCCAAAGAATCCATCGAATCAGAGACTTAATTCTCGAATCCTCAAGACTTAGAGAAATTGTAAGCTTTACCTACATTTGCGATAGTTTAGGTTGTAGCAAGTACGAAGCAGAAGTTGCAGTTAACAGAGCTTTACAACTCTATCCAGACTTGAGAGAAGTTAAGTTGTTTAATGCTTTCAGATATTTTTATCATAATTCTATAGCTGAAGACGAGTTGAAGACTGCTATAACGATGAAGGAGAATTATATTCGAATAACCAAAGGCAAAGCAAATCGCATCGGACATAACTGGGAGGCTGTGGTGGAGTGGTTCATTGATAAATTCACCACAGGAGCCCGTTTTTGGACACAAAATCATCGGTCACACGGCATGGATTCACGTCGCATCACCATATATTTAATCAGGAGTGTTAGAGGACGCATAAGAAACGCTGAAGTCGACCGAGTGTGGGAAGTAACCCCCAGCGTTTTTTCTCCTTCAGTAACTTATGTTTTATCGTGTAAGTGGGGATTGGTGTGCAAGCGTGATGTTGATGACTTTCTTGATGTTTTGAGGTGGAGCAAGGAATTTGGTGTGAATACTCCTGATGGTCGAGAAATCAAACAAGGCGTAGTTGGGGTCTTTGCTGGAAGTGCATTTAATCCGAATGAAAAGATTCGGATGAAAGACGACTACGTGATAAGCTTGACATCATATGCAGCACGGAGAAATATACAGCTCTTGAAGGCAGCCGACTTTAATAGCAAACTTCATGAAAGAGGCTGTTCATCAAAAGTGAGCGTTCAGAAGATATGCAAGATAGCTAAGGATGAAAAACAAGTTCGGGAAATTTTGGAGAACATTTGGAATAATTCAGGAAAAAGCGAACAGATTCTAGAGACCACAACCGAAAAGAACAAAGAAGTTTACGAATTCGAGAAACTGCTAGAAGAACACTGATTCTATCGCTCCTATGCCTAGGCAAAATTTCTGATAGATGCTTTTTGGGTGAAGCTATGAGAATAACAGAAAAAACAAGGTGTTGGATTTGCGGTCGGAATCCAGAAGAGTTAAAGAACGCTATAGAAGCCTACTGGGAAAGCGGTGAACTGAGAAAAGATATGGGTCTCGACGCTTGCTTCGAAATTATCAGCATAGAAAAATTTAGTTCTGGTAAAAAGAAAATGCAGATTCCAGTATGCATCATATGCCTTCAGGTGACGCTTCAGTACATTCTAGACCATCTTAGAGACCATCTCGAAGTTGTTGTTACAACAGAGCAACCTAGAGTATCGATAAATCTTTGATTCCCTTATTAAGGTGAAACCTTCAATCCCTTTTTTCTATCTATGGGTGTGTCGACTCTCCTTGCCATTGCTTTCCGAATAAATAGTGAGGAAATGATGAAGCTTTCAGAACTTAATGTCGCCTCTCTCTATTAGTTCCTTTACTTTGAGTATGGCATATTGAACGGCGTGGCTTCTGTCTGCGAAGTAGCCTTTTTCGACTTGTTCGTCAATCCATCGTATGAGTTCTGGCAAAATGCTTACAGTGAGTTTGACTTTGACCATTTATAGCCCTGCAAAAGCCATATGAACTGCACCATGTTTAGGACTTATCTGTAATCATAAGCATTAGTAAGCAATTGTTATATAATTCTCCAGCCAGATTCATCTTAAGCAACTTGCTCAAGAAAATATGAGTGGATAGGTCATGACTACTAGCGAGACCGAGTTCAAGAAGAAAGAATTGGAACAACTTCTTAGAGAAAAGAAGATAGATGTGAACCAATATTTGGAAGCACTTGCTAGATTGGAAGGAGTCCCCATCATTGAAGCAAAGCCGGAGGGACATGGACTGTTAAAAACAGATTTTTTGCTACTTGCCTCGCCATTTCTGATTTTGGTTGGATGGCTTATCGCCAATCTTAACGCTGTAAGTGGTTACAGCAGTATTTCTTCAGGATATGAAATGATGGGTTATCCATATTCGCCTATCGGACTCGTAATTATGATGTGTGCAATAATTTTGTTATCCGTGGGAGTTTCATGCCGATGGGTAAAATCAGTTTCAAGGGGTGAATTTATAATTCTGGAAATTGTGGGCGTTTTCTTGGTAATGTTTGGTTTATTCGTATTAGTAAGTGGGTTTTCTTATGTTTGGGTTCAGCAAACGCCTTATTCATGGCATAGTTTCATAAGCATTAACCCGGCTTATTCTATTTTGGGGCTTCTCTTATGGTTTAGCGGAGTCTTCACGATAACCTGTGGCTTGACTCCGCTACGTAAATGGTTTAACAAAAGCGTTGCTTGATTGGGTTACGAGAATCGTTTGGGTCTAAAGAAGACTTGTTATGTCGTTCCAAGTTATGGGTCTTTCTTCTTTTTTGCGTTCTCTATATAGTTTTGCAAATTTGCTAACAAAGTCCTCATAAGATTCGTGGCTTGTTATTTCTGTTTCGCTTTTTCCCTGCAACTTTGCTTTTTCTTTTTTAAATAAGGTATAGAAAGCAGAGCAATATCGCATTAGTTTTCTTGGTTCTTTAGATGGGTAATAGCAGAATTCCTCCTTCTTAAACCTCTTTCCCTCAAATTCGATATCGTAATCAACCATAGTATTTCATCTTCTTTTAGGCATACTCAAAGTTTATAAATGTCTTTTAGCAAAATAAAATTTCTTGATTGTTGAAAATGGCAAAAACGATAGCGTTAATCTTATCCGTAATCGGATTAGTTTTGTTGGTTTATGGTGCTCTATCAGAAGCAATGACTTACGTTGACCTTTTCAATGCAGTATCTCCAGCCTATCAAGGAGACTATGAGAATGCAACTAAGAATGTGGGCGATTTTATAGCGGACTACATGATAAGCTATGTCTACTACGCTATCTTCGTTGCCCTCATAACAGCAATTCCTTTCTTAGCCTTTCTCAAGAAATACCTCTAACGTACTCTCGATGGACAGAGCACATCTTTTTAGATGACGTTTTCGCACACAAATACACTAGACTTCTCTAAGTATGCCCCTGAATCATTTAACATTTTTCGGTATTCTCAGTGCATCATGCCAACTTAGCGTACAGAGAGAGCGATTTTTATGAGTGTTGCAATTGATACAGTTATCATACTGAAATTTAACAGAAGATTTATTTTTATGCAATCTATGTATCTCCACTCAGAAAATCATGATGGACGCACTGGGTAATTTCCAATACACGATTTGGGGCTTTCTGATAGTTGGTGCATTCTATATTCTAATTGTCTTTCGTCGTCCGCACGCCGAGAGAACAAAGGAAGTGCTTCTTTCGACACTAAAAGGGTTTGGAGTAGAAGCAATTTTCTGGTTTGCGTTAGGTCTTATAGCATCGCAACTGGCAATGCGAGACCTTATGCTATGGAATGTTTTCATGCATGTTGTTGAAACACCTTTCTTGCCAATTTCGCTTGTCAACATATCAACTCTCTTAATTCCTTCAGTCTTTACGGTGAACGAGTATTCTCATGGACAGGTTGACTACAGAAAACACGTGTTAATCGGCTTGTGTGTATTTACAGCATTTACGTGGCTCTACTACTGGAGTTTTCTCACCTAACGAAAGACAACCAATTCCTTAGGTGGAAGACACTTAAATAGCTTGCAATATTCATAGAGGCTATCAAAGAATAGCTCAAATACTCTGAGACTAATGTAATGGAAGCTATAATAGAAAAGGTTTCCGTAGGTCGCTCTACTAAGAGTATTTTAGCTCTACTAATCTAATTTCTATTTCCTTAATTGGTAGCCCTTTAATCATCTTGTTGAAGGCATCAAACATCCTTTTGTCTGTCAATACGAACAGTTTCTTTTCAGCTTTTACACCCATCAGGTATAAACAGTCAAGACATAGTTCCGCAAATCGATAGGGCTTTATTTTCCCATTTTTATCAAGGTCTCTCCCAGATTTCACCTCTCCAACGATGGTTCCATCTTCCGCGAATAGGTCAAATTCATGCGTGTAATAGCCTATGGTCACCCTTTTCTTTGGAAGTTTCTTGCCAAACTCCTTTTCCAAGACTTCTCTTACACGTTGCTCATCCGATTTATCTGGAAGCCTAAGAAATTCTTCTATAGATATTTCGTCAATTTCTCGAGGCAATTTTTCACCTCCAGTTCAGAGCTTATTTAAGACCCATTTAAGAGCGTCAATATAACCTCTATCATAATCTACATTTCTTTGTCTTTCTTCGCTTACTCCAGGAAGGTAATCTGCCAGTAGTTTTATCTCTGCCTCTTCCAATTTTCTTTCAACTTGTCTTTTTGTCTTCATTCAAATCAATTAGCGTATAAACCGCAAATCATAATTACGTTTTTGTTGAACTATAAGCAAAAGTGGTAAGTTTGACTAGGTCACATGTAGGAAAAGAGGCGTCAGTCTCTGAGAGAAAGCAAATAATTGAAGTTTTGGAACATGTTGGAAAGATTCTTCAACCTTTAGAGCTTATTCAAATAACCAGCAACTTACCTAATGAAATAGTTTTAGATAAAGAAAAATTGACAAGGTTTCTATTGTTGACAGCCTTTCTTGACCAACAAGCCGAATCGCCTTCTGCACGGAAGACCGCAATTAACGTCTACAAAGTATTCAGAGATGATTTGTTCTTTAAACCAGAAAGTTGTCTTATAAAACTTGATAGGTTAGTGCCTTTAAAGGAAGGATACAAAGTCTCTCCAGCGATAGGAAGGGTTTTGCCTCGCTTTGGCTGGTTTGTTTTAAGGGTTGGCGGTTTTCTTACATATGAAATGATGTTGAATAAAACGAGTCTTTCAGAAAAGTTGGGTCAATGCAAAACTCCTAGAGAGGCAACCGCATTTCTGCAGAATAATCCAGTTGTTGAATCGATTTTAAGGGAGAAGGCTACAAGAATGTATGTTTCGTGGATAGGTCATCCGGATTTGGGAATAGATGTCTCTGGCGGCAAGTGGGATAGGTCGTTTTTTGAGATGCCAGTAGATGGGCATGTGGGTAAAATATTTTCGAGAACTGGGCTTGTTTCTGACGTAATTCATGAGGGGAAAAAGGGAAGTGGTAGCAGATGGAACGTTATCGTGGCTTCTAACATGAGACTGTCTATTCAGGAAGTGACAAACCAGTATAGTGGAGATTGCATTATGGTTGACCATGGAGCTTTTCAGATAGGAATTAATTGTTGTCCGGATAACTTGGAAGGAATTGCATGCGATTCGTGTCCTCGAGCCTCTTTCTGTCAAATTAAGCCTAAGATTGGTTGCAAAGGCTATTGCATGCTCAGAGATTATTGCAAAAGGAATCTAACTTGGAGAGCGTACTAATAGGAGATACTATTAAATACTATTACAACATAGCATAATGTAGAGGAGAAACAGAAAATGCCTATGATTTATGTTTCGGACAAAACCAAAATTTTGCTCGATAAAATAGTTGAAGCTTTAAAGAAGAATACGAATACTCCGGCAAGAATATTGAAAACAGACGCTATTCATGCTGCAGTTGAGGAATACGCAAGAAAATTAGGTGTAAAGTAATGGAAAATACATGGCATAAGATTATATTTGGAAATTGCAGAGATATGCATGAAATTCCAGATGAGTCAATTCATCTGATGGTTACTTCTCCGCCTTACTATAACGCTCCTTTTGACTATCCGGACTTATTCAAGAATTATGAAGAATTTCTTGATTTGATTAGAGCCTTCTCAAAGGAATTGTATAGGGTTATGGCTCCAGGGCGAATTGCTGCGTTTGTTACAGATGATATGCTTGTTAAGGGAGAAAAATATCCAGTAGTTTCGGATATTACAAAAATAATGATTGAAGCTGGTTTTCGATATAGAGACCGAATAGTATGGCAGAAACCGGAGGGCTATATTAGAATTAGTAGGCGTAGTGGAGTAGTCTTGCAACATCCGTACCCAATGTATTTTTATCCAGACAATATACAAGAAACTATAATTATATTTCAAAAGGGCAAATTTGACTACAACTACTTGAAAAATCTTGACCCGAGAGTTAAAGAAGCTTCTAAAATAGACTTAGAAAAGTATGGTTCAGAAAAATGGTATCTTACAGTTTGGAGAATAACCAATGTTCTTCCCTTTGAAAATAGACTCGAGAAAGGTATTGCTGCATTTCCGGATGAAATACCGAGACGTTTGATGAAGTTGTATACATTTGTCGGAGAGACCGTCCTAGACCCGTTTTTAGGCTCTGGAACCACCACTAAAGTGGCAAAGGAATTGGGCAGAAACAGTTATGGTTATGAAATAGACCTTGAACTTAAGAATATCATTCTAAAGAAAATAAACTATAGTCAAACAACCTTAACCAACAACTTAGCTAACAAGGTGGAAATTGTAGAAAGAGTAGACGCGAAAAGACTTCGCACTTTCCTTCAAGAAAAAGTGAAGAATCAACGGTCAGTGGTAAAGAAGGAAACACTAAAGCCAGTCTTAGCGTCAACCGTGAAATGTTCATTGAATCGTGAAGTTAGAATCCCTAAAGAGACATCTGGATGGGAGAAACTCAAACAAGCATTGCCCACTGTAGAAGCAGTCGAAGAACGATTAAAACATGCCAGAGAGAAGAACCTTTCGTCAAGTTATATTCGAACATTGGAACGCCTTAAAGCTCATTGGCAAGAGAAAGAGAAGTTGCTTCAAAAGGAACAAATCTAGACCAAATAGATTCTGGCGGACCTTTTTTCGAAACTGTTGACGCCCGATAATTTTAAATTTCAATAGGTGAATTTAATCGTGGTGAAAAAAGTTGGGATGGGGACAGTGGTGGTCGTATACTAAAGATGTAGTAGCCTATGACCCAGACAAGCTTGGCGTATATGAACTTGGAGATGAAGAGAAAAACACGGTATATTATGGAAGTGGCATGATAAAGACTCGATTATTGGACCATCTAAACAAAAAAGAATGCCCTTTAGCTAGATATTATCGTTATGAGTTATTTAACACTGAAGCTGAATGTAGAGCAAGGGAAACAGAACTCTTAGAAGACTACAAAAGAAAACACGGCAAACTTCCCATGTATAACGAAAAAATTGGCTGACTCTTTTAAGTAACAAATCTGTGACATGCCGGAAATTTACGATAATAACTTTGTTAAATTAATCTATATTTTTTCTTAAAATCGTAGACATGAGTAACATAACTTTGTGTCACAAATTTTACGAGCTTTTCACTAATAGACTCATACGATTTTGCACCCACTGTCTTATCTGCAACTTTAAATCCAAGTCCTGCCAGTAATCCTCCAACACCCCCAATAGGTAAAGTAGCGACGGCTCCAACTACTCCGATTCCCAGAGAAATTACATTGCTCCCGATATTCACTTTTCTTTTTAATTTGTCAGCCTCGCTCCAGATATTTTGAAAGATTAGAAGGAGTTCTTCTGATTGTTCTATGATTATATCAGTTCTTTTTTTCTCTACTCCTTCATTAAGTGCTTTCATCACTTTTCTAAGGTCGTATAAATCATACGTGTCACTTAATCTAATAGCCTCCTCCTGGTCCCTAGGCAGTATAAGGTTCAGTTTATCATTTAAGAACTTTCCAACTTCGTATGGAAACTCTATTTCTTCATAAGTGTTTGGTTTGATGGAAAAATGTTTCTGTAATCTTTTAATATCTGGTCTTTTGATAGATTTCACTCCTTTCAGCGGGTCATATGGAAAAAGAAAAAGGTCATGGAGCATCTGTAGAAGGAATACGTAGCTCATAACGTCGACAGTTGCTAACCATCCAATAAAATCTTCAACTAAATCTTCATGACCCAACAGTTTCAGTCTTATTAAGTCGTGTGCGAGTCCTTGTTTAATCTCTTCTTTTAAAGAAGTCGTTGATTTACCATATTTTTTCTGTGCATATTTCCTAATGAAATTAATGGCCTGTGGATTTTCCAATAAATGATTTATTTTGTCATAAGACCTCTGGATTTCTTGTTGGTCTATAACGCAATCCAGTGGCACATGAATTAACTCTGGTGGCATCAGTTCTTTAAGAAGAGGTTCAAGAAAATCAAGGTCTGCATAACGTGTAGGATGTTCATCAAGGGCAAACTGGATTCTTCCGGTCTCTTTTGCGAAATCAATTAGCCGACTGATATCTTCAGCCCCGAAGCCGTGAACTTCTCTGAAAATCTCTTTTCTAGTCGGCTTTAAAACAATGATTGTTGTCCCATATAATGGAATCTGTCCCCAAATCTCCTTTCCAGCTATTGCTTTAGTGTAGGGCTCCCTTAATTTCAAGCGGTGTCTTTGTGGATATCTATCTTCCGATGTAATTCTTCCTCTCTGAAAATCTTGTGTGAACTTCTTAATTTCATTTATTTCTCTCGCTTCATAATCCATCAAAAATTCTTTATTCATCTCTTCCTCAACAAACTTACTTTGTATGCCTCCTTTAAACTTTTTCGACATATTGCTTGATTCATTTTTCCTTCATTATTTTCTCGAAAACTGTTTATAGAAACTTTCTTTAGAGGAAGCATTAGCGAAATAAGACATGCAATAGAAGCACTTCTAACTGAAATGCGACAAGAGAAAAAACGATTAGCTCAAGAAGCATTGGCAAAAGGAACTGTTCCAGCAATGATATTTGCAAGTTCTGCGGCACAAGAAACAAAGCAGACCAGTCTCACTGTGCAAACTGCGGAGCACCATTAACATAAATCTAAAAAGTCTGGTGAGAATTTGAATGAGACGTCCGTATCTCCACACTAAATAATATATTTTTAGCAGTCAAAACATTTATGTGAAAATCATGTGTAGGGTAGACTAGCGATGGAGGTTCATTTATAGATGGTCATCAAAGAAATATTTCCCAACCCAACAGTAAAACAAGTGATATTTCAAATCAGATTTCCTAACTTATTTTACATTGAGAATAAGATAGGCGACTTTCAGCTAAAGATAATGAAAGAATTTCCTAAATCGGCAATGCTATTTCGAAGACAATTTGTTATAGTGGACGTAGGACCAAGACAAAAACTTGAAGATATCCCAATACGTTCTGATGAGGAATATGGTAAGAAAATCTGGCAATTTGAGTCCGAGAAGAATTATAGATTAAGTGTTCTAAGCGATTCATTAGACATAACTTCAGAATACCATAAAACCTATAATTTAGGCGAATCCGATAGGTTTAGGGACATTATCAAATTTGCTGTGGATAATTTTTTGGCGGTTGTCTCCATACCCACTATCACTCGTATTGGCTTAAGATACATTGATGAATGCCCATTACCCTCTAAGAATAATGAAACGTTTAGGTCCTATTACAACTCGGTCTTTCCAATCGATAGATTCAACATTACTGACGCAAACGAAATGTTCTTCAGAACTACTGTTAAGAAAGGCGATTTCTATCTAACTTACATGGAGTCTTTACAAAAGCCAAAAGATGAGTATAAGTTAATTCTTGATTTTGATGGCTTTGCAAATAATATTCCCTCAGAGAAATACTTGGAAGTCACCGATAAATTACATGAAATAATATCTGAAGAATATGAGAGAACTATAAAAGAACCAGTCTATGAATATATGCGAAAAAAGGTGATTGAACATGTATAGCGATGAAGATTTTGATTACACTACGCTGAGAAATCGAGGCACTGGCGGTCACGAAGTCCCAGAAAATTATAAGCTTGTTGTTTATCCCTTTGGTAGATATCTCGTTACCATAAAACTAAGTCTAAACAATGAATTCATTGGAATAGAAGAGGTCAAAGTCAATAAAGATTTCCTATCCTACAAACAAAAAATACCTTCAAAAGGCTTTCATGATGTAGAGGAATTCTATAGAGAATAAAGTGCCCCGACATGTTCTATAGTCAAAAAATGGATAAGGCACTGAGATTCGGAGACGTATTACAAGGATACCCCTCAACTACTCCTATAATTGAAGAACCAATGTTGAAAGAATCCAGTGCAAGATATAACATTAATGTCGATTTACCAAAATTTACTGTCGTAATGGACCCATGTTGCGAAATACGGAATAAAACAATCTCTTTAACCCCACTGATTCAAGTATCTAGAGCTTTCTTTGACAATCCATATTTTGCTGAAGACTTAACAAGAATAAATCGAAAAATGGAACCACAGCAGGCTGTATCACCAACTATATGGGAAAAACTTCCATTAGAAGAAAAGCAGAAGCGATTAGAAGTTGGGCGAACCTACGCCCTTCTCAATCTCTTTATCTATGAAAAGCACGAGTTATTCCCTAAGTATATTTTACGCAGAAAAGATAAGGAAGACATCGAGACAAATTACTACATGATAGACTTTAGAAACACATACAAACTGTGTTGCGACAAGATAATATCGCCAGAAAACTCTCCATTAGAATCAAAGATTTTGCAACTATCAATAGAAACACGGTCTGAATTACGGGAGAAGCTTATCAACTATTATGCAAATATTCCTCCTGAAGACAAGATTTTAGAAGAATAGCCAGATATTTAGAAGGGTCACCTTGTATGCGTCACATTTTCACAACATCTTCATGGTCAATTCCACGAACAACATTATTAATTCGTTGTTGTAATTGCTTTAAGCATTGTTTTAAACAATTGTCCATATCATCCGCATTTTGGGCAATGTTCTTTGCATTACTCATGATTCTCTGCACTCCTTTCCGAATGTTCTTCAAATATTCATGGTATTGAAAAGCTTCGGTTATTGCCTCTTCAATTTTCTTGTCCGCAAGAATCTTCTTTATGTCTATTTGCCTCGCGTTAAATGGTTGCAAAGCTATGAGAATCGCTCTCAAAGCACCATAAGCTATCCTAAAATTGTCCCGACCAGTCACTAAAATAACGCCTTCAGAACAAGGCTCAACCATAAACCCATTAGCTCCAGAAGGCATAACCTCCACAACGAGTATAGCTAAGCGTTCTCCTCGAATTTTCATATGCTTCCGAACTTGCTCCAAATAAGACCTATCCCAACCACTATGATTCTCCTTAGACTCTACAAGGACCCGCCCGCCAAGGCTCACACCGCTATATCTTGGCTCCACCAAAATGTCCGTGTCACCCGAAGAACCTAAAGGCTTACACCCATCTCCAGGAAAGTAATCGTTAATTTCTTTAAGAAGCCCAAGTTCTCCACGTCGCCCTTTCTCTCCAGGAACTTTTTGAAATCTCAATAGCTCCTGTAACAATGGCAAAACACTCGGCACTAACTGGGCTAACAATCTCATCTGTTCAGGCTCTGGAAAACCCATTTTTTCAAGCGTTTCTCTAAATTTGTTCGTCAAGTCATACTTAAAATTTTCAATTTCCTTCCTCGTTATGCCTTCAATATTTTCGCTTACGGTTCTAATTGCGTCT
>JAWBOR010000041.1:1366-12704 GCA_038826015.1 Bathyarchaeia archaeon | reverse complement strand
GGCGGCATATAAATGATCGGAGAAAACATCTTCGGAAAGTTTTTGGGAACGTACACAACATCTGTTGAAAAAAATTTTATTTTCTCTTCATCATCGGAGACAGAAATTACCGGCGCCCCAAAACGCCTAACGCTATTTATTAGGCTCATGAGGTTTTCTACCTCGTCGGATGACAAAATGAAAATAACAGGTGTTTTATCATTCAAAAGCTGTATGGGACCGTGAAGAAATTCTCTGCTTGCGAAACCTTCAGCATAGATGTTGCATGATTCCTTAAGCTTAAGCGCTGTTTCAAGAGCCGTAACATAGCTTGCTCCACTGCCTAAAATAAAAAAGAAGTTTTTATCGCTGTATTTTTCAGATATCTTCAACACTGTGTCATTTGAGAGTTTTAAAATCTTCTCGATTACTTTGGGCGTTTCAAAAAGTTTTTTCTTGCAGAGCATCAATTCTCCGCTTCTTCCCTGCTTGGCAGCTAATTCCAGAGAAAATAAGAAGAGAATTGCCAACTGCGCAATGTAACTTTTAGTGGCTGTAACAGCGAGTTCCTCTCCAGCGTAAGTTAGCAAAGTGTAGGTAGCCTTATTTGCAAGTGTGCTATCTTTCGTGTTGGTCACAGCGAGAACATCTAAGCCTTTATTCAATGAAACATGTAGGGCATTGAGAATATCTGCGTTTTCTCCTGATTGAGATATGGCTACGACAAGGGTTTTTGAGTCAAAGATTGACGGTATCCATAACTGAAACTCTGAAGCTGGAATTAAACTGGTCATGGCCATTCCTAAGTTAAATGATACATATTGGTAGGCTAACCCTGCGTGATAGCTTGTTCCGCTGCCTGTGATATAGATTCGTCCGTACTTTCTATTATGAATCTCATCTACAATTTTCTCTACTGCTCTCTGGTTTTTTTCTAAAGTATTCTTGACTACGGTAGGCTCCTCAAGAATCTCTTTCAGCATATGGTGTGTAAAACGACTTGGTTTCAATGCATTGTCCTTCGTTTCTTTTTGCAAGGTTTTTCGCCGCCTAGCTACGTGTATAGCCCATCCAAACCGTAGAAACTGGATTCTCAGACATTAAGGCACACTTTAATAGCATATCGCGGATATGTTGTAACATCGGCATCTACATATATATAAAATTGAGGAATATTATATTTTGCTCCACTTGTTGAAGTGTAGAAATGGATAAATGTGAACTCGGCAATTGTTTTGCTTTGAGGAGATATGGGTTTGAGGAATCAAACACGATTTAGAGCTGTATTCTTCGATGTAGATGACACATTATTTGATTCTACGACTCTTGCAACGATGGCTAGGATCAATGCTATTAAAGCCATGATAGAGTCTGGTTTACCTCTTACAAGCATAACGAAAGGCTACAATCTTCTCATCGAAATCGTAGAGAAGTACGGCCCCAATTACGACTTTCATTTTGATAGACTATTGGAAGCTCTCGGAACTAAGCCTGATCCCAAAATCATAGCGGCCGGCGTCATTGCCTATCACGATACTAAGCAAGCTTATCTGAAACCGGACCCGGAAGTGATTCCGACGTTAATAGCGCTCAGAGATAGGGGCTATAAACTCGGCGTAATTTCGAATGGAAGACCAGTTAAACAATGGGAAAAAATAATCAGGTTAGGCCTTCATCACTTTTTTGATACCGTTGTTATCTCAGAGGAAGTTGGAAGCGAAAAGCCTGATGTTAAAATTTTTCAGACATCGCTTGAGAGGCTGAGTGTTGCACCTCAAGAGGCCGTTTACGTAGGGAACCATTTGGAAACGGACATACTCGGTGCAAACAGAGCAGGCATGGTATCGATTAGAGTTATGAGAGAAAAACACAAACGTGTTAAACCTTCACAAAAAGAAATGCAGCCAAAATATAACATAAGGAAACTTTCAGATTTACTGAAAATTCTTGAAGAAAAAAGAAGGTAAAAAGCAGTTTTCTGTTTAGGGTTAATTTTAATTATTGAATGAAATTATGATATAGCTTTGAACAAATAATTTGGCTTGTTTCCTTTAAATGCGAGGGTAATAAATTGAATGAGAGAAAACTAGTAATGGTTCCAGGGCCGACGAATGTTCCTGATAGAGTTGCTAGAGCAATGCTTAGGCCAATGATAGGTCACCGCACCCCTGAGTTTAGAGCCTTGTATGCGTCTATAATTGAAAATCTGAAGTATCTCTTTCAGACGGAAGGGGATGTTTTCGCCTTAACAGCTTCTGGAACAGGCGGAGTTGAATGCGCCATAGGCAATGTTGTTAACGCTGGTGACAGGGTGATTGTGCCAGTCTTCGGGCTTTTCAGTGAAAGATTAAAAGAATCGATTATACGTCGTGGCGGAAAACCCGTTGAGTTACAGTTGAAATGGGGAACCGCGCCGACTAAAGACCAGATAAAGCAGTTATTAGAAAGCCAAAAAGACATGAAAGCTTTAGCCATTGTTTACAATGAAACTTCCACAGGCGTTACGGTACGCGACCTTCCAGAGATTGCAGAGCTTGCAAATGAGAACGATTTGCTTCTTATAGTTGACGCTGTCTCGATACTTGGTGGAGACGAGTTGCCTGTTGACAAATGGAGAGTCGACATCTGCATTGCAGCAAGCCAGAAATGTATAGCTTGCCCGCCTGGCCTCTCATTGATTTCAGTCAGCGAAAAAGCTTGGAAGACCATAGAGCAAACTTCTCAGAGACCTTTCTATTTTGACCTTGTCCAAATGCGGAGTTTTAATGCGAAGAAGGAGACCCCCTTTACCCCTGCGGTGCCGCTTTTTTTCGGTTTGGATGAAGCCCTCAAGATGGTGCGGGAAGAAAGTCTTGAAAACCGTTTTAAACGTCATAAGACCTGCAGCGAGGCTTTTTACGATGCGGTTGAAGCCATCGGGCTTCCGCCTTTGCCGAGTAAGGAGACACGTTCGAACACGGTTATCGCCTTCGATAAGCCTAATGGTGTTGACAACGCTGAAGTTCGGAAGGTTATGAGGGAACGCTATGACGTGATAATTGACGGAGGAGCCGGCAAACTTAAAGACGCAATTTTCCGAATAGGCTGCATGGGGATCGTGTCAGAAGCCGAAACCCTCTTAACAATCAATGCTCTGGAAAATGCTCTGGCGGATCTTGGGCATCCAATTAAGAAAGGAGCAGGGATAGAAGCCGCAAGAAAAAGATTCCATTAAAATGATGATTCAAGATGACGAGACTTTTCAGAAGGGGTTATTGGATCGTAATTTCAATGTCGTCGATGTAGTATGTCATTTGGGTTTCCCATAGAACTGTTATTCCTAAGGCAACCCAGATTTCATCGTTAGAACCACTATTAACCGCGGCTGAATACTCATATCTTTTCCAGCCTGCTACTTG
Organism: Bathyarchaeia archaeon; assembly: GCA_038826015.1. Classification (GTDB taxonomy): domain Archaea; phylum Thermoproteota; class Bathyarchaeia; order Bathyarchaeales; family DTEX01; genus JAWBOR01. The sequence continues at coordinate 9,327 of JAWBOR010000041.1, read as the reverse complement.
GTTTGCTTGACCAAGTTGTCCATCAGCGAAGTCGGTCTCTTTCTCCGCATCCAATACATTGGCGTAGGCACAGACTTCAGCAATCGCGTTGAAGCTTTCGGCTTCGCTGTACAGGTAAAAGGATAATTTGACGTGAACCACTGTGTTTCTTTTAACGCTTATCTTTTGTTCTATCCATATTGTGCCATCGTCTTGCCTTCCATCGATGAAAAATTCCAGTGAGTATTGACCTGAATTAGACATATTTGAGACTCGTTTTATATACCACTCAACAAAGTGTCCAGGATTGTTAGGGTCTTCAGGAACATCGGCGTCTGGTGTCCATCTTCCAAATCCATCTTCGAAACTTTCATTGACTATGTAGGCTTTAGGATAAGAAATCCAGGCGGCAAAAACAGCAAACACAATAACGGATATAAGTATCCCGTATACCTTTCGTTCAATATTCACCTCTATCACTATCCATTTTAATGCTTGTCGCTTTAGAAAAATATTGGTTCAAGATTATGTTACTACGTTTTAGAACAGTAGGCTACTTCTCTAATTCAAGCAAAGATTGGTATAGATCAACTCTGCGATCAACCCATAGATCATTGAAGTCAGTGACTCTTTTGGAATCTGCTTCTTTTGGGCTAATTTCAACAAGTTGAATCTCTTCGTTAGTCTTTAGGCTTCTTGCGAGAATCTCCATCTTAGGGCTGACGATTTGACTTCTCCCAGTAAATTTGATTCCCCGTTCAACGCCTACACGGTTCGCAGTTATAATAAAAATTCTGTTCTGAACCGCGGCGCCTAGAAGAGCTGTCTGACAATAAGGCAAGACAAGGTTAGCAGGATGACAAACGATCTGGGCGCCTTTTAGAGCTAATATTCGCATCACCTCGGGGAAGAACCAATCAAAGCAGATCATTATGCCTATTCTAGCTTTGGAGATATCATAAACTTGGAAAGGAGTATCCCCCTCCGTGAACCAAATCTTCTCCTCATTGAAAAGATGAGTCTTCCTATAAACAGCAACCAATCCATTGGGACCAATAAGTATGGCGGAGTTAAAAAATTGTTCATCTTTCTTTTCGCATAAACCCGCGACTATGTAAAGATTCATATCCTCAGTTGCTTCAGTTAAAGCTCTTGTAGTTTGTCCATCAGTCACGTTTTCAGATAAGACTTCTACCTCTTTCTTAGATTTGAATACGTAGCCAGTGTTGCATAATTCGGGAAAAACAAGCAAATCCGCTTCCCGCCGAGCGCCTTCCTCCAAAAATTTGAGGATTCTATTAAGATTTTTTTCCTTCTTGCCAAATAACGGTCTAAATTGGACGTATCCGACTCTCATAGATTTTCATCCATCTGATTTGTTTTTTCATTAAAGAAAAGTTCTTTTTGATAATTTAAAATGATTGCCGATTGAGATTGTGTTTCGCCTGTTTGGAAAAAGTTAATATAACACAGTTATGTTTAACATATATAGAAAACAAATGAGCCATATTGATTTCCGAGAAAAACTTGAGCAATGCAAAGACTACGGCGATCTATTCGATTTAGTTAAGCTGTCCGTCAAGAAAGTTCTAAAAGCGAACAGAGCTGGTTTGATGCTTTACCTCGAAGATTTGCCTCTTAGAGTAGGCGCCTTTCACCAAATCGGTTCAAACGGCATAGTTCTGAACAGGAGACTTGTAGACGCCGTGGCAAATTCCACAAAATCCGTTACTGAACTGAAATCTTTCATCTTTTCGCTTTTGCTCCACGAATATCTTCATTCTCTAGGTTTTTTAAATGAACAAGATGTAAGAAAACTGGTGCGTGAAATCATCTTAGATGTCTTTGGAGCTGATCATCCAGCTGTTCAAATGGCTCTACAATTGCCTTTACCCAATATGCTGTTAGAAACTCATATTGAAGACAGAAAGAAAGGTCTAGAACTTATCAAAAACTTCGAAAAGCCGAGGCACCAATACATTATCTAATCTGGAATCTATAGTTTGTTTTCAAAAGAGTTGCTTTTAGAGACTTGTTGATAACGATCCGATAAAAATATTCTGTTTTCATTTTTTTAACCGTATACTTTAAAAATAACCTTTATTTAATAATTTGGAAGGATGAGTTAAAATGGTTCATCTCCTAACTGGAAGACAATTGAAGAAATGTTTCGAAGTATTTTGTCCCTTCGAGAAAGATGGTGCACTTAAACCAAAAGAAGATAGAGTGACAATTTTAGCTTCAAACATCAATCCGCCAGTTGATTTGGAAGGAAGAGCCTTTGTCATGGCAGCTGCTCAAGGCGAACAATCTCCGATGATAATTCAGATAAGTTACAACGCCATGAACCTCGCAGGCGGCCATGTATCCCAGTTTAAACCGCCTGAAGGTGTGACTAGACAGCCTCTGCCTTACACCGCTGTTGACGGCGCAAAGATGACTGTTGAAGTTCTTGAGCATTTAATTAATCAATATGGAGCCAAGTACGTAGCCATATCCTTAGATCACTTCAATGTACCTAACTTCGATCTAAATCTTCTTTTAAGCCAGTCTGCAAAGAAGAGTTTGGTAAATGAGATAGCTGAGGCAAGGATAAAAGACGCGATTGACTTCATGGAGTCAACTTTCGGAAAGATGAAAATTGACGATAAAACCTTGCAAGCTTATGTAAACTATCTTTCAAGTCCAGCGTACTTAGAGTTTAAAAGAGATTTTCTGACCGTTGTTGCAGCTGTCAACCCAGCATGGGGAATGATCGACACGGAGAAGTTGCCTCCAGTTCTAGTCTTCGCTGTGACCAGAGAGATAAGCGATGCCATAAAGAAAGATCTTGGAAACAGAGATACGATTATCGAAGCGGAACTCGGCGCCACTGGCCAAAGCGGAAAAGAAGAAGAGTACATAAAACTCAGAGGCAAGGAACTAGAAGCCTTTGCTGATCAGGTTGTCGCCTTCGTGAAATATACAGGAGCTGAAGGAATCTCCTATCCAATCGGCATGGTTCATGCGGCAAAGAAAGGGGAGAAGCATGAGCCTGACATTGAACGACTTGAAACAGTGCAGAGAAAATTGTTTCTGGAAACTGGCGACTACATTCCTTTCGCGCAGCATGGTGGAACAGGAGCTGCTGAAGTCGTGCATGGTTTGGTAGGCAAAGACAACATTAACACAAATTACCTTGTGGCAGGGGCAAACGCCTTTGCAGATCACTATGAAGCGAATAAAGCCGCTGTAAGAGCTGGCGACAAAAAAGCTTGTGGGACCGGCATTTACTTATTGATGACAATAGCGGTCTATAATGCAACAATTGAAAAATTGAAAGAGACAGCCAGCTATCAGAAAGGACCTAAACTAAGCTCCATAGTTTAGAAGCGTTGACCAAGAAGAGCATTCCTTTTCAATTAACAATTTTTATTACGCCATTTCTATATATGGGCACAAGCGAGAAAAGATTAGGTTGACAACTGAATTTTATGTCTTTTTCGAATCCTAAGTTTATGAGATACCTCGCATGTTTGCCCTGCATGATGTTTTCGCATAGATTACTCTTCATCTGTTTAAATGCTGAAAGAGCAGCTAAAGCGCCATCAGACAATTCAACCTTTTCACGAGGAAAACATTCGATGATAGCGCCCGCACAGACAAAGTCCTCAAGCGAGAATTCTCCTTTCGCACCCGATTGAACTAAGGATATGTCTATTCCTTCTTTATCAGCTATCTCGATAGCTTTGCATGCTGCTGAATGTGCGTTAAGAAAGGCTCCCATTAAAACCCACTTTGCCGCCTTTGAGCGTGTCAAAGCCATGGTTCCACTGGTAGTGGTGTAGATTATTGTTTTTCCATAAACTTTTTCTCTTGTGAACTCCAACGGCGAATTACCAAGCTCGAATCTTTCAGGTTTTAATCCCCTTCTTTCTCCAGCGAGAAGGAAACTAGGATATTTCTTATGCAGCTCATAAGCCTCATCAAGAGTTCTTACAGGGATTATAGCTTCAGCGCCATTTACAAGAGCGTTTAGACTACTAGACCCAAACCTTAAAACATCGATGACAACTATGATGTCACGACGCTTAACTGCCTTGTCGGCATCCCTCGCCACAAACTCAAGGCTAACCTTGACCGCCATGTTGACAAACACCTGTATTAGGTTTACTGTTCTCTCTATTTTTCCTCGACCATATAAATTTCATTGGAATATTTTCAAATAGCAAGGTGATAAATTGAAGACTCATCATTATTTGGACTTTGGTAAAGAAATGTTTTTTATGGGATTGTTTCTTCATATTTCTTAATCCAGTCTCTATTGCGGTATTTGGAATGTCAATCGTTGAAAACGATATCAAGATTGGGCTTGAGATTCATACGCAGCTAACCAGTTTAAAGACTAAGCTTTTTTGCAGTTGTTCATCAGACTACCGTGGAAAGGAACCAAACTCTCTGGTTTGCCCAGTCTGTTTAGGGCTTCCGGGCTCGCTTCCAGTTTTAAATGGGAAAGCCGTTGAATACGCTGTTATGGCTGCTTTAGCTTTAGACTGTGAAATTTCTGACCGCATGATCTTTTTCAGAAAGAATTATTATTATCCTGATCTGCCAAAAAACTTTCAGATCACCCAATACGATAAGGCTGGAGGGGTTCCCTTAGCTGTTAATGGCTATTTGTCCATTGAAGATCAGGGAAAACAGAAGAAGATTCAAATCAGCCGCATTCATCTTGAGGAAGACCCTGGAAGACTTGTGCATCTCGGCTCCATAGATCAGTCTCCATATACGCTTGTTGACTACAACCGTTCTGGAGTAGCCCTTCTAGAAACAGTTACCGAACCAGATATGAAGTCGCCTAGAGAAGCAAGGTTATTTTTACAGAAGCTTAGGTCGATTTTTGAACATTTAGGAATCTTCGACGGCAGCTTAGAAGGTTCTCTTCGTTGCGACGCCAACATCTCTATGGCAGGGGGGACAAGGGTTGAAGTGAAGAACATAACCTCCTTTAAAGAGGTGGAACGTGCCTTAAACTTCGAGGTTATGAGACAGAGGGGGCTAGTGGAAAAGGGAATTGTTGTTAAACGAGAGACTAGACATTGGGATGAGACACGTCGGATAACTATCTCCTTACGTTCAAAAGAGGAAGAGCAAGATTACCGTTATTTCCCCGAACTAGATCTTGTTCCAGTTGTACTCAGCAAAGATTTCATTGGTCAAATTAAAGCGAAGATGCCTGAGCTTCCAGAGGAGCGAATGAACCGTTTCATGTCAATCTATGGTCTTCCTAGATATGATGCTGAGGTTCTCGTAAGCTCAAAGGCTTTAGCTGACTTTTTTGAAGAATGTGTGAAACTTTATCATAAACCGAAAGAGATTAGTAACTGGATTATGAGCGATCTGCTTAGATATCTCTATGAGAACAACCTTGAACTCTGGGAATCGAAGATAACGCCTCAGAAACTGGTAGAGATGATTCGCCTAATCGACGAAGAAGTTATAAGCGGAAAAATCGCCAAGAAAATCCTGTCTGAAATTATTGTGACTGGTAGAAACCCTCGGGAAATAGTTGAAGAAAAAGGCTTAATCAAAATAGTTGACCACGAATTTCTAGACAAAATTATAGAGCGTGTCTTCGCTGAGAATCCGAAAGCCGTTGAAGATGCGCTCTCAGATGAAAAAGCAGCTCATTTCCTGATTGGGCAGCTTATGAAAGCAACTAAAGGGAAAGCTGATCCTGCTTTAGCAAACCAAATGGTACGAGAGAAGCTTGAAATTATGAAGACAAAACGGAATATGATTAAATAATAAACGTTTTTAATTAATCGCTATTTTTTTTATGAAACGGTAAACATTAAGAGCTGCTTCTTGATCCACTGTTAAACCTGTTGTTTGTCCTATTATGCAGATGCCTCTTAATCTCCGCATCTTTGCCAAGCCCAGTAACAGCCCTGAAGGACCTATAATTCTTCCGCCTTTAAATAACGCGGCATTTCTCTTTGAGTATTCAGCTGCTAGCTTCTTTGATGTTGCAGCTATGTAAACATCCTTCGTCGGCTGCGGCGATGAAGCGCCATCAACTGTTATAATAAAATCGCTTCCAATGTCGCTTATGAAATCTATCACTTCGCCGCAGATTTCATGATGCACCACTACATTATCGATCGGAAGTTGGGCGTCGCCTGTTAGGATTAAGAGATTTTTGTTTGTGGTCGATGCGTAAAACTCGTATCTGGGAGGTCGGCATATCCCATTTTTGTCTATAACAACGTAATCGGGAAACGATGGAGAATACATCTCAGCGAAGAGTTCAGCCCTGGATGATTCAATTAAAAAGCGGGCTACTATATTGCCTATTCTTCCGATTCCAGGAAGACCAACAACCGTAATGGGCCGCTTAAGGTTTAGACTGTGTAGCACACGGAAATAAGTCTGATCCATAATAGCACCTCGAGACCTGATGCAAACTGCACATCAACAGTATGGGCTTCACGTTCTTAAGCTTTGACTGAAGACTTAAAGGCCTCATTTTTGCGAAATCTGTTCTGTGCAATATGGCCTTATTATTCATGTCTTAAGCTAGCCACAGGGTCTAATCGGCTTGCTCTCCAAGACGGATAGAAACCTGAAATCATGCTTAGAACTAGGCAGAGGAGCCATGTAAATATGAAGTTTTGTATGGTAAAGATAGGCGTGATCATGGCGAGTTGGCTTGTTAAGACGCTTTTCATAACATAAGCTAAGCCTATGCCGAAAACTATGCCTATTGCGCCTCCAATTGCGCCTATGAGTATCGCCTCGTTGAGGAAAAGCCTCAGTATTTTTCCGTTGCTGAAACCTATGGCCTTTAGAATTCCGATCTCGCGGATACGTTCTATCATAGATGTCCACAAAGTAGTTATTATTCCAACCGACGCTACAAGAAGAGAGACTGCGGCGATGCTGTCCACGAAGAGTGAAATCGCCGAGGATATTCTTTGGATAACATCAGCTATGGATTTAGGCGAAAGAACATTCACATTGTATTTTTCCAGAAGCTTATCCCTAACTATATCGTTCAGGGAAGGATCCGAAGTTATAACATAGATTCCATCATAAACATCGTGACGGTTAAAGAAAGACTTAGCCGCAGAAAGCGAGATAAAACCCATTTGATCCACAGGCACTATGCCGCTTCCTAAAAGTTTCAAAATTCCTTTCACTGTAAAGGACTTCTCGTGGAAAACTTGCTTACCTTGAACAGTTTCGCTAAATATTATCCTCACAACTTGGTTTGTCTCTGTGAATGGTTCAGCTTGCTTAGATGAGTAGACTATTAGATTTCCTAATAATATTCCTATTTTATCTGAAGATTGAATGAAATCACCTGATTCTATTGACAGTGAAGGAAATATTAGGTTGAACTTTGACTGGTCAAGACCCATAACGATGATAGATTGTGTCTTTCCTCGTGAATTTACGGTTGACACTTGCTGAATGAAGGGAATAACATCAACGACCCCAGGAATTTCAGCTACGCCTTCTACTAGATTATTGTCAATTTCAACATTTTGTCCTCTTGGAGAAACTATTAAAAGGTTCGCACCCAGAGTTGAGAACTGCTGGTCAATGTAAGAAATAGTGCCAGTGCTCACGCCGTTTACTGCGACAAGTAGGCTTCCACCCATTACAACCATAAGAATAGTGAGAGTCGAACGAAGCTTTCTCTCTTTAAGAGCCTCGAAGGAAAGGCTCAACATAGACAAGTTTCCACACCTTCTATTATCTCAATCAAAATCAGCGTTTCGTCCGATGACGCAAGCAAAAGACAAAGAGAATGACCGTTACAACGACCAAAATTATTATTGCTAAACCTCCAGTCCTCAAGAACCCGACAATCGGTGTTTCTGAGGTTTGATCAATGTTATCTCCAGTTTTTTCTGCCACTGTTATATATGCTGTCACATTTATTGCATGCTCAATAAGCTGATCGTCTAGATAAGAGATAGTTAAAGTCACAGGAT
>JAWBOR010000041.1:0-1356 GCA_038826015.1 Bathyarchaeia archaeon | reverse complement strand
TAAGTTCCGTTTTCTACGTTCGAATTCACATTTGCCCTAAGGCTGATAGGTTCAGGCGAGTTTTTGTCAATCTGATCAATTAAATATTTGCTTAAAGATGAAAGATGCAAGACAGGAGTAGGCTGAATAGAGATGTTCATGTTTGTCGCGGGAATGTTCCCCCTATTCAAAAGGGTAGCTGTAATCGTTACTGTGGAACCTGGTTGTGCTGGTTGAGGTGTAACATTAACGTCGTAAACCATGAGATCGATTAGCCCGCTAATTATGAAGCCAACATTGTACGTATCTGTGAAGCTTCGGCCTAATTCATCCATGTATGAAGCCGTCACTACCATGGTAAAAGTTGTGCCGATCAAAGTCGAAGGCACATATATCTTTGGTTGAATAGATATAGAACCATTCGGTTCAACGTTTCTAAATATCCAAGAACTATTACCATAAATGATTAGAGGCGTTTGAGCCGGCAGGGTTATTTGAACCTCTACCGAACCTTTCCAAAAATTGTTTCTAAGCGTTATGTTTAATGTGTTACTTAAGCCTCCTATAAGGTAATTACTTGATGCTGATATCATCGTGGTTCTAATCCAATCTACTGAAACCGTCCAAGTTTGTGTGGCATTTAAGTTTCCGTCGCTGACTTCTAGCCTAACTATGTGAGAACGCACATCTTCTTTGCTAGGTTTATAAACGAACCAGCTTGAATTTGTAACTGTTATGTCATCTAAAATCCACCGATATATCAAACTGTCACCATCCAAATCACGGCATATAGCAGAAAAATTAAGCATGTCGCCAACGTAAACTGTGGGGTTTATATCCCTCGGTGTGAATGAGTCAATAATTGGGGCCCTATTGGGCACAGATAGACTCCAAGTTTGTGAAGCTATTAAGGTTCCATCAGTAACCCTGACTTCAACTGTATGAGAACGAATGTCTCTTTTGCTGGGCTTATAGAGAAACCAGCTTAGATTTGAAACTGTTGCATCATCAATGATCCATCGATAGGTCAAGTTATCGCCGTCTGGATCATGAGCTATTACAGAAAAATTAAGGAATTCGCCTAAGTATATAGTTGGATTACTACTAGGTGTGAAAGAATCAATAATTGGGGCCCTATTAGGCAAAGTAATTATTGCATCAAGAAACTGTGATTCCCCCTCAAAAATTATTCCAGACTGGTTAACCAAATAATCAACTCTCAAAGTGTAAGCATAACTTCCACGCCTTGCATCTTGGTCTATATTTAAACTAAAAGTTAAAGAGAAAGCAGTCCCAGGCAAAACTTCGCCTGTGGGATACAATACATCGCCCAGTTGTAAAGCTTGACCAACCGTATAGGCTTCAAAACCTCCAGTC
>JAWBOR010000040.1:0-12908 GCA_038826015.1 Bathyarchaeia archaeon | reverse complement strand
ATCATAGACAAAGAGCCAATGGAAACAAGAGCTCCGATTTCTAGATAGGACAGACCCCTATAACTGAAGTACAGCGAGATTATGCTATTGAATATGCTGCCAGCAACAAAGACGCAGAAAAGAGAAGACCACAATAATACGAAGTTTCTCTCAATTTTTCCCATCATTGAAGCCTACCCTGTGACATGAGCATTGTTCTTCCAATAAGCCTAAAACTACGAATAGACGGTTCATAAATATTTTTTGTGTTCGCTCTGGTCAAAATTAATAAGTTACATGAAGAACATTTATTGAAAAATGAGGATTGATAGCGTGCTTAGGTTTAGAAAGCTCTTTGAACCAGTAAAAATAGGGAATATTGAGATCAAAAATAGAATTGTTATGTCGCCTATGAACGTAAACTTTGCGGCTACAGACGGCTCGGTTACCTCAACTTTGGTGAAATATTTCGAGGAACGGGCTCGTGGAGGAGCCGGCCTCCTAATTACTGGTTACTCCTTCATTGGCGGCGAATCAAGCAGGAGCGCCGACAACCAGATAGGAATCCATAGCGACAGGATGATCCCTGGTCTCAACCATCTAACAGACAGTGTCCATGTTCATGGAGCAAAAATTTTCGTTCAGCTTTCGTACATCGGTAGAAGACTTAAAGAAAAGACTATGAGTGAAAAAAAGTTAGATATTCCACCTTCATCGTTGCCTGGAGATCTATATAGGCCAGATGAATACAGCTTAGAGGACATTAAAATAATCGTGGATTTATTCGGTCAGGCTGCTAAAAGAGCTAAATCAGCAGGTTTTGATGGAGTAGAAATCGCTGCGACCCAGGGAGAACTCCCATTCTCTTTTATGTCACCTTTTCTAAACAAGCGTAGTGATGATTATGGTGGCGATCTTGATTCAAGAATGCGTTTTTCACTGGAAGTTTTAGATCAAATCAGAAAAACTGTTGGAAACGATTATTCTGTTGGCTTCAGGTTTGGCGCCTATGGCGATGACTACTACTTAGACGGTGCGAGAGGGCTCAGCCTAGAAGAATGCGTGAAGATAGCGAAAATCGTAGAAGACGCTGGCGCTGATTATCTAAACATGTTTAGAGCAATGTTTCCAATGTATGTGCCTAAAGGAACTCTAACAACCGCTGAGAACGTTAAACGCGAAGTGAGCATTCCCATAATTGCTGTAAGCTCCTTTACTGATCCAGCAATGGCGGAAAAAGCCCTGATAGAAGAAAAAATCGACCTAGTAGCATTCGGTAGAGCTTTGATAGCAGATCCAGAATTGCCTAGGAAAACTATGGAAAACAGGCATGAAGACATTTTGAAATGTATACGCTGCAATGAATGTTTTCAAAGAGCGGTAAAACTTCAATTTGTCAAATGCGCCGTGAACGTGAGAGTAGGTTCAGAGGCGGAAAAAGAACCGCAATCTGCAAAAGTGAAAAAGAAAGTAGCTGTAATAGGTGGTGGTCCAGCGGGTCTAGAAGCCGCCCTCACAGCAGCATCAAGAGGCCATGAGGTTACATTATACGAGAAGAAGCAGGTTTTGGGAGGAAATCTTATTCCTGGAAGCCGTCCAGAGTTTAAGGCGGATATTAGAAGTTTAGTTGATTACCTAAATAGACGTATCAAAAACTCGACAGTAAATATTATGACTGGAATAGAGGTCAAGTCTGAAAACCTAGGAGAAGAAGGATTCGACTCTGCAATTTTGGCTGTGGGGGCAGAACCAACATCTTTGGGAATCATTGGGGAGAGAAATCAGAATGTTTTCTCGGCAATAGATGCATTGAATAAACCGCAGATAGTCCGCGGAAGTAAGGCAGTAATCGTAGGCGGAGGAGCTGTTGGATGCGAGACGGCTTTGTTCATATCTGATAAAGGGAAAGAAGTCGAAATTCTAGAAATTGCAGATGACATTTTGCTTGAAGAAGAAATAGAATTTAACAAAATAGAATTAAAAAGAATGCTTCGTGAAGCTGCGATCGAAATTCAAACGAGAATCAAAATCCAAAAGATAACCAACGAAGGATTAGAAGCATGCGACAAGAACGGAAATAAGAAATTTATCCATGCAGATTCAGTAATAATTGCTGCAGGTTTTAAACCAAATCGAACTTTAATTAATAAAATGAAAGAATCTATTTCAGAATGCTACTGTATAGGCGACTGTGTAGCTCCAAGGAAAATATACCATGCCATTCACGAAGGATTTCAAATTGGCGCATTGATATGACTTAGGTCACCAAAGACTTGCCAAAATTGGAAAAAATTAAAAAAAGTTTACGAGAGTAAACTGGTTTCGCTGTAATAGTACAGATCTTTTTTATGCTTCTGCAATCAGCTTCTTCATGTATTTAGCTGCTATTTTATTTTTCCTGTCGTTTTCTTCAAATCCTGCATATTTATGGTTTTTCGTTATGGGCGCGCATAATTCTTGTATTAGATATCCTTGATAATTGATTCTTTTCAACTCTTTAACATAAGCTTTGTAGTTAATCGGTATGCCTCCAGTCATCGACTCTATAACGTCTGGAACTTGAACGATTTCGCCGTTTATTTCTTCGAACTCCCACGCACCATAATGAGACATGACGATCAAATCACGGCATTTTTCAACTGCTTCATGAATGTAAGCGTCGCTTTGCCGTCTAGTGAACAAAGGAACATCCAAACAAAGCTTTAGGTTCTCCATATTGACTTCTTTAACCATTTGAAGCGCGTCTTCATATCCCCAACGTAGGACAGGCGCATGATTCTGTAATGCAATAGTTATTCCCATGTCTTTTGCCCATTTACAAACTTCTTTAATGCCTTCCCTTGCTCTGTTCCATCGTTTAACCTCCTCTAAATTTCGCGGCTCGCTTGGCACAACCATAGGCATATATTCAGCTACTTCGCCGACATCATTCATTACTCCTACCCAGCCTGCGAAGACTTTAACTTTGTCGACTTCAAGATCTACAGCTAACTCCAGTATGTCATGCATCATTGCAAGATTATTCTCCCTGTGTTCCATAACTTCACTTGCAAAATTAGACATGCTCTCGCAAGCAACGAGCTCAATGCCTTGAGAATCAGCAAATTCTTTAATTTCTTTTCTAGTCTTTTTATCTAAATCCAAAGGAAAAGCCACGGGTCTCTTACATTCTATAGATAATCCCTGAAATCCCAGCTCTTTCGCTTTTAAAATTTGCTCTTTCAATGTAAGAGCTCTTCCTGCGTACCATAACCCGCCATATGCAACGGTAAATAAAGCCAGCTTCACTTTTTTATGCCTCCACTAATTTTATTTTTACATGCATATTTTATTCTACCTTATATAAAAACTTATTTTAACATTCTATGACTTATAAATGTCTTTTGGAAGAACACCTGAAGGGCTTCCTCTCAATTATCCTCTCCAGCTTCCCCTGACTCAGCAGCGGCTCGTTTACATTTATGACAATCATCTGTGGCGAACTTTAAATTCAAAATCAGCTTCTAATAAAGATGAATGGATACATTTTAAATACCAATGTTGAAAATAAATATATGGAGGTAGATCCTCATTGGCAGAAAAGAAAATTGTATCGGCGGGAAAGGAACTTCTGATCAGCTTTATCGGCCTGGTTATTGCCTTGATATTTAGTGCTTTAGCTTTGGGGATAGCTAACTGGGGAATAGGCTTCTTTGGAATATCTGGGGATGTGTCAAAGGCAGCTGCGATATTAGCCGTGGCAATAGTTATCGGTCCAACGATCGCAGCCTTCGCCACCAAAAAGTATTTCTGACAATTAGAATAATGCAGTAAAAATCCCCTTTTTTATCATATCACGTAAGTAATCTATTTGCCAATGCTCAATTTGAATTATGCAATGAACGGTTTTGGTGAAAAAGCATTTGGGTTTTCATATTTTTTGAACAACCTTTTTGATTGAAAATATAACCAAGATTTAAACAATTTATTTAAATAAAAGAGAAAACTGTTCTATAAAATGTGAACTCCTGCCTATCAGTGACTCATCGTCAAAGCCAAATTTTCAACTGAAACGCACTCCTAACGATCACCATACTCCAATAAAATTTGCATTCTCCCTTAATCGTCATAATTATCTTTCTCAGATCTAGTGTAGTATGGCATCTTTTTCTTATCCCACATTTGGTCCAAAAGATGAGTCTCCTGATATCTCCGAATTCTTTTCCAAACATAAAGGTTTTTAGACTGATGATCTTACATAGTACTGTGTGATGAAAGACACCATTCTGAGCTTATGTGATGATGAAATGGAGCGACACTGACCAAAAAATTGATTAATGAACCTTAAAATGATCAAGACTACATATAGCAATAACCTTCTCGTAACCATAAAATGCTGGATATAGTATTTTTTAATCTTAGTTTCTATTGCTTGATTCGTTTAAACCTAAAAATTACTGTGCCTCCGTGTGTAAAAGGCTCACCTGGATCAAGACATTGAATATAGGCATTTTCCCTATCTTCGGGTTTTGTGAGGCCAAGTTTCACTGGATCCACGCCGTGATCAAGTGCAACTGAATAATGGAGTATGGTTGGAAGCACATGTTGACACAAAGCATCAGTCTTATCTAGAAGTATTTTTGGGCCATCAACCACGATTTTATCACCTTTTTTGTACACTGGGCAGTAACCTTTTATTTCAACAACCTCGATTTTCAACATATCCTTTTCAAATCATCAAAGCACACAAACATGAATTTATCATTTATGCATCATTACGTAAACTGGAAATTAAAATGGATCGCCCCTTTGATTTTCGTTTTTCATCTAATAAAATTGTTCCGCATTGAGATTAACACATGGTCAAATTAATCAATTTTAAAAAGAGCTATAGCGAAAACGCAAAGGCAGTAATTGAGTAGGTAAAATATAAAAATGTTTTAAGGGATTATATGAGAATTATACTTGAAGAATAGGTGAAGGAAAATGGAAGAGATGCCTGTAGGTATCATGACATGGGTTTTAAGTGATCCATACAAAGCTGTTGAATTAGCCAGAGCGGTGGGGGTTAAAACAATGCAGTTGGGATGCCCAACAGACGAATATTACAGCGAACAAAAGAAGAAAGAGTTTAAAGAGTTCCTCCAAAAGTCCGAGATAAAAGTTACAACGGTTTTCTTCGGATTTGTAGAGGAGGATTACTCAAGTCTTGGCTCAGGCAGATTGGATTCTGTGATTGAAACTGTTGGTTTCAGAAATCCAAAATTTAGAAAAGATAGAATAAAAAAAACCATGCAGATATCGGATTTCGCGAAGTATTTGGGAGTTAGCGTCATCGCTGGTCACATAGGTGTTGTGCCTGAGGATCAAAATGATCCTATATATGAAGGTATGGTTGAGGCTGTTCGCGAAGTTGCCGACTATTGTAAGAAGAATAATCAATATTTGGCCTTAGAGACCGGGTTAGAAACAAGCTCTACGCTTCTGAGATTTATCAAAGACGTTGGGCGCGACAATGTTAGAGTGAACTTTGACCCTGCAAATATTCTTTACTACGGTTTTGAAGACCCTATGGAATCACTTGAAAAACTTAAGGACTATGTGATAAGCGTCCATTGTAAAGATTTCAAGATGCCGACTAAGAAGGGTGATAGGCCTATTGAAGTAACTTTCGGCGAGGGGGATGTTGGCGCTGAAAGATTCATTAGAAAATTAAAAGAAATTGGTTATAAAGGTGCTTTAAATATCGAAAGGGAAATACATGATTTAGAAGAACAGAAAAAAGACATGATTAAGACCAAAAGAACCATTGAAAAAATAAAAGCTAAAATTTTATCGGAAGGCTGAAGAAAGATGAGAGTTATATGCATTTTACAATCATTCAATTGTATCATGGAAAATGGATAGCGTCAAATATGCCGCAATCGCTAAATACATACCGCTCTGGCTCTTTTAAGCATAGTATTTGCAGCTTCTTTCAAGAAGTTAGCATCGCCGCCAACATTGATTAATTTGAAACCGCGTTCAATTGTTTTCTCAACATCCTCTGTCAAGGCAAGCATTCCAGGCGCTGTACCACTCTTTTCCGCTACATTAAGGATCTTTTCAAGAGCCTTTTCGAAGATGGGGTTATCCCACTGAGCGAATACGCCGAGTGACTTAGATAAGTCGTAAGGACCTACGAAGAAAGCTTCAATGCCTTCAACGGACAAGATACTTTCTACATTATCCAATGCCTCTTTCGTCTCTATCTGAGGAATGATTATGATTTCCTCATCGGTTGTATCCATGTATTCAGGGTCTCTCAACATAGCTCTCCTAGGACCATAGCTTCTTAATCCTTTAGGCGGAAAAGTTGCATATTGAAGTGCTCTTATTGCATCTTCTTTTGTGTTGACGAATGGAACAATTATGCCATGCGCCCCAATGTCTAATGCTCGGTTAATCATGGCAAAGTCATTCCATTGTACACGAACAATGGGCGTAGTCTGTGAGTAACTCATAGCCTGCATCATGCTTTGAACTGTTTCTATACTTAAGGGCGTATGTTGAGTGTCAAAATTGATGAAGTCGAAGCCAACGGTTCCAAGTATATCGGTAATATCTGGATGACCGATGCTGACCGTGACTCCTAAGGCGACCTTACCTTGTCTTAAAATCCTCTTCAGAATATTTTTCATCGAAGACTACCTCAACGGAAAACAAGTGTTTCATATAAATAAAATTAACGCTCAATCAATTTCAAAACTGATTCTTAATTGCAAGAACAAGTCAACCGAATGGCGGAGGCAGACGATTTTGCGACAACAATCTTTATTTCAGACGCCCCATAGATTAGAAGTGAGGTGTATGCGTTGGAGAAAATCGTTGTTTGGGCAGTTATAGTTGCTGTGTCCTTACTTGGCGCTGTTGGAAATATACTTTTCAAAATAGGAACTAACCAGTTGGGAGAGATATCTCCTCAGCGTTTCCTCGACATTTCCTTCATCTTCCGTTATCTCTTTACCCCTGCAGTTTTCGCGGCATTGATAATTCTCTTCTTGGGAAGATTCCTTATCGGAAGCCCATTATCAGTTTTAGGTGTAACAGAAGCATTCGTTGTCATAACAGTTTTAGGTTTAATATTTACCCTGCTTCTCGAAGCCGTGGTTTTTCATCAAAGATATGATGTATGGACCTATATCGGTATAATAATCGGCTTAGCATCTATTAGCTTGATTGCGCGGGGAATGACTTCCCCTTAGTATCTAGCTTCAAAAGAGATATCAACATATTCTAGAAAACCCAACATGCGTATTTTCAGATGTTCATTACAAGAGGTGGTTAAAGAAAAACAAAAATGTAACAGTGTTGATACACCTTTGAATGGATGTTGGAATCTTGATAAAATCAATTCATGCAAAACTTGCTTTTTTAACTAAAGATGAAACCATAATTCTATTGGAGTTTCTCTTATTTTCTCTGATAATCAGGGTTCTTTTGTTTCACCTCCAAGGCTATAAAGAGGACTTGGCCGCTTTTTCCGCATGGTTCAACGCTGCGGCTGAATACGGTCCACAAGTTTTCTATAATGCAATTTGGTGTGACTATCCCCCGTTTAACGTCTACATCTTCTGGATATTCGGTTCAATAGCCAAATGGCTATCGCTTTTTGGAACGAGTTCTTTTGTTTATAGCCTTAAGATGCCTTCAACATTATTTGATGTTGCAATCTCACTTCTAATATATATATTCCTTAGGAGAAAACTTGATTTTAAAACGTCTCTTGTGACATCTTTACTCTACGCGTTCAATCCAGCAACAATCTTTAACACGTCAGTTTGGGGTCAGTATGATGCCATATACACGTTTTTCTTAGTCTTATCAATTGTGGCGATTGTAAACTCTAAGCCTAAGTTATCAGTAATTGCATATACTATTGGAGTTCTAACAAAGCCGCAGAGTATAGCCTTAGCGCCTCTGATCATATTTCTAATAGTGAAAAAGGATGGATGGAGAGGCATAATAACTGCAGCTTCCGTATCTGCTGTCACAATTCTTGTTGTCGTAATGCCGTTAACGCAAGGAAACCCCGTAAGTCTCTTAGTAAGCGTCTACCTACTTGGCTACGGAAACTATCCTTACACTTCTCTCTACGCGTTTAATATATGGACTTACGTTGGTTTTTGGAAGCCTGACACAAATCCGCTATTATTTTTGAATTTTTCAACAATTGGGTGGATGATGTTTGGTATCTTGATTGTTTTCATCCTTAACGAGCTGAGCCGAAAAAATAATTGCTCAAAAGAAATGTTGGTTTTTCTTTCGGCCTTCGTTCTCTTGTTTGGTTTTTTCATGCTTCCAACAAGGATTCATGAAAGATATTTGTTCCCAGTTTTCAGTTTCTTGGTATTAATGTTGCCCTTCATAAGAAAGACATTATTAATCTATGGTATCTTAACTTTTACTTATCTTCTTAATCTGGTTTCCGTTCTCAGAGGTGGAATCGCATTAAATTATGATCCATTAGCTTGGACTGCAGCTTCAGTCAATCTTATCGTATTTCTGTATGCATTACAAATAATTAAAAAAGAAATGAGTAAATGAAGGGCTTCTGCTAATCTCTGTGGGAGAAATTAAAATCTCATGAAAGAGGGATATTAATGGAAAAAACGATTGATAAGTTTGATTTGGTGACCGTTGTTATACTTTCCCTTATTTTCTTGTTAGTAGCCACATGGAATTTAGGCATAAATGATGCCCCTGTTACTACATGGTATGCTTCCGAAGGCCAATCTTTTTACATGGACCTCGGAATCTTTAAAAAAGTTGATGCGCTCTATGTTTTATTGAAACAAGGGGTCATGAGCTTTACTGTTCACACTGGATATCCGGGAAACTGGGATAATGAAATAGAAGTTTCCTTTGATGACTATAACGAGTACTATAAATGGAAAGAAATCGATGTCAATGTTGAAACACGGTTCATAAGATTTGTTTTTAGACAGTCTTATGGGGAAATCTCTGAGATAATGGTTTGGGGTGAAGATGGACAAAGAATAGTTGCCGAGGAAATCATAGATGAAAATGGTCAAGACGCAACTCTCGGTAATCTTATAGATGAACAAGAGAAAGTTGATTTGCCTATTACATATATGGCTAGAACATACTTCGACGAGGTATATTACGTCAGAACCGCAGAAGATTACTTAGCACATAGATATCCATATGAATGGACTCATCCACCCCTCGGTAAGATAATCATAATCGCTGGAATTCTGGTCTTCGGCTTTAACCCTTTTGGTTGGCGGATCATGGGAGTCATATTTGCAACATTGATGATACCTGTAATCTATTTCCTTGGAAAGAAGTTGTTTGGAACGTGGATAGGTGCCTTTACATCAGCTTTCTTACTGGTTTTTGATTTTATGCATTTCACAATGGGAAGAATGGCAACAGTTGACACTTATGCAGTATTCTTCTCAATTACGTCGCATCTTTTCTTCTTCAAATATCTCCAGAATGTTCAAAAAAATGGCTGGGAAACCTCAGCCCGTCCATTATTTTTGGCTTTTGTATTTTTCTCACTAGGATTCGCAACAAAGTGGTACGTAATGTATGGTTTTCTGGGAGAAATCTTTCTTTTATTAGCTCTGCGGTTCAAAGATTTTTTAAAACTCAAAAACGGATGGAGTACTAAATTTAAATTTTTATTCGGCCGTCCACTTTTGACATTGCTGGGATTTATTTTAGTGGCTATTGCGATTTATTTTCTGATTTACATTCCAGATATGATTGCAGGACGGACATTGAAAGATGTCTGGAACCTGCAATGGGCGATGTACAAATACCATTCGACGCTGACGGCCACCCATCCTTTTTCATCAGCATGGTTGAGTTGGCCTTTTATTACCAGACCTGTGTGGCTGGATGTTTCCAGTTTACCTAACGGGTTGATTTCAACGATTGCAGCTATGGGAAACCCTGCCGTATGGTGGCTAGGATTTATGTCCATAATCTTGAGTTCTTACAAAACTTTTAAAACCAGAGATTTCACAGGTTTGTTTATTACCGTAATTTTCTTCTCACAGTGGCTCATATATGCGCCAATATCTAGATGTCTTTTTCTTTATCATTTTTACGTTAACGTTCCGTTCTTATGCTTGGCTATGGCCTATCTTATTAATGATTCGTGGAATACAAGAAAGAGCAAAGCATATGTGTTATTTTATCTACTGATAGTGGTAGTTTTATTTATTTTCTTTTACCCCGTTACTTCTGGATACGCTGTTCCTCAGTGGTGGATAAATCATCTGAAATGGTTGGAAAGCTGGTATTTCTAGGAGATCAAAATGAATCAAGACAATATGGAATCAGTGGAGGTCTCAGTGATTTTTCCAGTGTATAATGAGGCTGAAAAATTAGAAAGCGCCGTGGAAAAAACAATCTCAGTTCTCAGAGAAGCTGCGCGTTCATATGAAATAATAATTGCTGAGGACGGTAGCACTGATGGATCAGACGAAATTGCGTCAATGCTTGCGGTTAAGTACCCTTTCCTTAGACATATTCATCGAGATAGACGTCTTGGAAGAGGGCAGGCGTTAAAGAACGCCTTTAAGAGGTCTAGAGGTGAAATCTTGGTTTATATGGATGTGGATTTGTCCACTGATTTAAATCATTTGGAAACTCTTTTAAAATACATTAGGGATGGATACGACTTCGTAACTGGTTCAAGAATGCTTCGTGGAAGCAAAGTGGAAAGAAGCTTTTCTAGAATGCTTGCCTCAAAATGGTACAACTTCTTGGTAAGAGTTTTACTTGGTTCAAAGGTTAGGGATCACCAATGTGGATTTAAAGCCTTCAAGAGAAAACCCCTTTTACAAATGCTTGATGAAGTATCTGCCACCCATTGGTTCTGGGATACGGAAATAATCGTCAGATATTTTCTAAAAAGATACAAAATAAAAGAATTTCCTGTAAAATGGAGAAGTAGGGGAGGGACAAAAGTGAACTTTATCGGAGACTCTCTCGAAATGGGGATCCAGATAATCAAACTTTGGTGGAATCTTAAAATAAAAGGAATATTCAGACGAAATTAATATTTTTCTGTCTTTATTGACACTAATAGTTTCAAGATAAATGCGCCATAGCGGTTTTCGCGGATATTAACAAACTTCAAATATCGTCAGCTATCTAAAACAAATAATATCCCTTAAATCAACATAAACAATAAAGTTAACCCAATTAAAAAGGAAAACTCGGAATTTTGGCGAAACTATTTAAGGCTCTCTGTTATTTTTAACAATTGAAAGAGGTTAGTTAAACATGTCTAAAATAGGTGTTGGGATAATCGGTTTAGATCATTGGTATTGGGCACTTGGTTCCGCCTACGATATTGCCATAAATCCTGATGCAGAACTAATAGCAATGGCTGATCCTAACGAAAAAGAAGTAAAGAGGATATCTAAAATCTATGGATCTAAAACCTCTTACACCGACTACCACGATCTTCTTGCAAACTCGGAGATTAAAGGTGTAATAATAACAACGACAACAAGTCAACATACAGAAGTAGCCATAGCCGCAGCAAAGGCAGGCAAAGATATATTGATCGGCAAACCGATAGCCAGAACACTTAGAGAAGCCGATCAAATTATAGAGGCTAAGAAAAAAGCTGGAGTTAAGTTGATGGCGATGGCGGCTGGACCTTTACCTGGAGATCCTATAATGAATCTTATAAACAAAGGAGTGATAGGTACACCGTTTGCCGCTTACTTTTCAACGTTAGCTATTCTACCATTGCGTGCACCTGGAATAAACGAGCCCGGCTGGTTTGTGGATCCCCAAAAAGCCGCTGGAGGCGGCTTTATTGATCACGCAGTTTATGATGTCTCTCTTTTGCGAAAATATTTTGACAGTGAAGTTGACAGAATCTATGCTGAGATGGATAGGTTTGTTCATAAAGAGTACCAAGTTGAGGATTATGGTATAGCCATTATGAGGTTTAAAGATGGTTCTATAGCTACGATCGAGTCGACTTTCACCGCGCCGGTACAGTCGTATGGTCGAAAAATACTTACTGGAACAGACGGCGAAATAGAAATGGGAGGAAATGGAATTTGGATTTGGACTAAAAAAGAACCGTACAGGCAACGCACTTTTATTGAAAACACACCGCCAAGTCCCGTATTCTCAAGAACTTATGTAGAAGTATCAGCACCTATGCCGCCATTCGCTATGGGATACAAACCTACCATTGACGAATTTATAAAATGCATAAAAGAAAACAAAGAACCCGTAATAACGGGTCAAGATGCCCGCGCAGTGCTCGAAATAGGTCTGGCATGTTATCAATCAGTCAAAGAAGGAAAGCCAGTAAAACTTCCGCTTAAAACTGAAGTTGATACTACTGCCATATTAAAGAATTTGTAATTTGAAGAAAATTCAGAGTACTAACAACAAACCTTTTTTATGAATAATAATGTAAAGCTTTTGCTAAAACAAAACTTCAAAACATCAATTTCGGACAATTAGATAAAACTAAAAAGAAACAAAAACTTCATTTTCAAATGAGAGGCTAGCCGTGCCAATCTTCAGCGACTATCCGATCGACGACGAGTTGCCTAAGTTCTGGAGAAAGGCTGGCAAAGTATGCACTGAAGCCTGTTACTCGCACGACAAGATCTGGATACTTCGATGGGTCTTTATGCGCTTCAAGTATCTTCTGTTTGTTGATAACGTTCATGTTGAGAAGGGTTCCGCCCAAAGCGAAGTGTCCTCTTATCAACGCCTCTATTTTATCTAATCCTTCTTCGGCATGCGCAATATTGGGATCAATGTCAAATTGCAGAGCTGCTGTATTGCCCCAACCACACTGCACAGACGCCACTGCTGTAGCTAAGGCTGTTGGGGCACTTGCACCTTTAATGAAGCCTGGCTCTGGATTGGCTCCTTGCGATATTGGGGCATAT